>JAAXUL010001046.1 GCA_013336035.1 Chloroflexales bacterium | reverse complement strand
AGGTCGACCGGGCCAGCCCCGCCGCCCGCGCCGCCGCCGAGGCCCGCCTGCGCGAGCTGAACCGCCGGGCGGCGATCATCCCGGCGGCCCACGGCGCCGTGCCGCCCGATCTTCTCTTCGGCCCACGCCTCGGCGGCGCGGACCCCGAGCCAGCCCCGGGCCATCAGGATGACGATAGCTTCGCCGCGGTGACCTGGGTCTCGGACACGCCCCTGCGGCGCGCCGCCCTCGAGGCGGCCCTGGCCACGCTGCCGCCTGAGGTCTACCGAGCCAAGGGCCTCGTCCACTGTAGCGACGCCCCCTGGCCCGACGAGGTCCACCTCGTCTGCGGGCGTCAGAGCCTGACCGCGGTGCGGCTGAAGGAGCCAGCCAGGCCCCTCAACACGCTGGTGCTGCTGGGCCCTCGCCTTGAGGCCCAGGCTGACGTGCTCACCGCCCGCCTGGAGGCCTGCGCCGACACGCCCGAGCGCGCCGCCGTCTGGCGCGAGCGGTATGCGGCGCTGTTTTAGTGCCGCATACCGCACGGGCGCGCCGCGTCGCAGACCGCCGACCACGGGCACCGGGTGACCTCCGGTAGAGGGCAGCAGTCAGCCATCGGCGGCCACGCAATCGGGTCGGGGGCGCCGCACAGCACACCTACTCGGCGTCGTCACCATGGCGCGCCAGCGGCAGCGTGACGGTGAATGTGCTGCCCTCACCCTCGGTGCTCGTGACCGACACGCCCCCACCGTGGCGCTTCACCACCTCGGCCACCACATACAGGCCGATGCCGGTGCCCCTGATGCGCCAGAGCGCCGTGTTGGCGGCTCGCGAGAAGTGCTGAAACAGCCGCGGCAAGGACTGGGACGGGATGCCGATGCCCTGATCGCTAATGGACACCACGGCCTGGCCATTGCGCTCCTCGACGCGCACGACGATGGCCCCACCCAGGGGGCTATATTTCACCGCGTTGCCCAGCAGGTTGCGGAAAGCCTGGGCCAGGCGCAGCGGGTCGCCCATCACCGGCCAGGTCCACTCGAGCCCGCTCACGATCAGGCTATGCTTCGTGAGGGTAGGCTCGATCTCGGCGACCACCTCGGCGAGCAAGGCGTCAAGGTTGAGCAGCTCACTATGGATCTGAAGCTGCCCCTGCTCGATCCGCGAGACATCAAGCAGGTCGCTGATCATAGTATCGAGGCGCCAGGCCTGCTCGGCCATACCCCGCAGGAGGCTCTGGCTCCGCTCGGGCAGACCGCCCTCGTGCTTGGCACGCCGATCGAGCAGCTGGGCGTTGCCGAGCAGCACGGTCACCGGGCCCTTCAGCTCGTGAGCGGCCACCGAGAGAAACTGGTCGCGCACGCGCACTGCGGCCTCGGCGGCGGCGCGGGCACGCTGCTCGGCCTCATACAGACGCGCGCGCTCGAGGGCCTGGGCGCACAGGCTCCCGATCAGCAAGAGAAAGGCCTGTTCCTCCTCGGCGAAGCGGCGCGGCTCGCCATAGCTGATCGCCAGGCACCCCAGGGTGCGCTCCTTGACCAGCAGGGGGATGGCCACGCCCGCCTCGCCGGACCGCCAGTCGACGAAGCTCGACGGCTCCTGGAAGCGCGCCTGTAGATCAGCGCGCGACTCGATCAGGATGATCTGGCCGCTGCGCACCGCCTTAGCCATGGGCGAGGCGCTCGTGAGTGGGATGCGCAGACTCGGGCTGCCCGCATCTGACGACACGCTGGGGGCTGACACAAGCTCGGCCCCATCCTCGCTCAGCAGCGACACGCCGCAGCTCTGAGCGCCAAGCGTGATCACCCCCTGGTCGGTGATGGCCCTGGCCACATGGGCGACAGTCATGGCCGCCGAGAGGGCCGCCGTGAGGGCCTGAAGGCGCTCCAGGCGCAGGCTCGCCTCCTCAGCGGCTTGGCGGGCGACCCGCTCGCGCCCAAGCAGCTGCAGGCGCTCGTGCTCAGAGCGCTTCGAGGCGCTGATATCGCGCCAGACGGCCACGACGCCGTCGCCGCGCCTGTTCACACGCACATCGACCAGCCGCGTGAGGTAGCGCCCGCCGATCACAGGCCCATAGGTCAGGGCCTCCTTGGCCATGGGCTGGCCGCTCGCGACCACCTGGCAGTACTCATCGAACAGCCCGCTCGCGCGGTGGCCCGGCAGGACCTCGCAAAGCGCCCGGCCCACGTGCTCCTCGCGCGTCAGGCGGCTATCGACGCAGGCCGCGTCATTGACATACTCGATCCGGAAGTCGACAATGCCGCCATCTTTGTCGCGGATAGCCGTATAGATCCCGAAGCAGTCGAGCATCGTCTCGATCGCGTCGCGGAGCAGCGCCTCGCGCTCGCGCAGCTCTTCCTGCTGCTGATCGCGCCGACGCACAAGGGCGACCCACGCGACGAGCCCCGCAATCACCTGGGCCAGCTCCTCGGCAGAGGTGCTACCCCGGATCAGGTAGTCGCGAGCGCCCAGCCTGAGCGCCTGCGCGGCCGCGGCCTCGCCGCCGAGGCTGACCAGCACCGCTACAGGGATGTCGCGTAGGCTCGCGTCTTCGCCGAACGCCCTGAGCAGCGCGAGCTGATCGCGGTCGGGCAGGGGCTCGCCGAGCAGCACACAGTCAACTGGCCGCTCGCGGCAGAGCGCCAGGGCCTCGGCGCCGGTTGCCGCCTCGAGGACCTCGTAGCCTGGGGCCGGGGCGCCCTGCAGCAGGCGAATGATCGCCTGGCGCTCCGCGGGGCTAGCATCAACAATCAGGATGTTCTGGCACTGTGTCATCATCTACCTCTGCGCACGACCCGCAGCAGACAAGGTCAAATCGGATCGTTGAGAGCGCTGGTGCTGGCGAGGTGGTCGGGCCGGTCGCAGACGCAGAGAGACCCGGAGATAGGGTCTGCGGAAACAGCCGAGCCAGCCTGGCGCGGCCGCTAAGATCTGACACTGACGCCCAAGGGGGTAATATTGTTTGTGATAATTTTGCTTAAATACTATAGCATGCCATGAACAGGGAGGCAATGTCCGGCCCTTGCCGCCGCCCGCCGGCCCCACTATACTATGCTGGACACGCCCGCTGGCGCGACAGCATCCGAGGGGGAGTGACGATGTCCGGATTCGAACAAGGTCAGGCCCTGGTGATTGGCATCGGCGCCTACGCGGACGAGCGCTGGCGCGTGCCGACGGC
>JAAXUL010000290.1 GCA_013336035.1 Chloroflexales bacterium | reverse complement strand
CGAAACGGTACGCCGCACCCGAGCGCGTAGGGTGGTAAGGACGCCGGGTGCGCAGTCGGCTGGGCTAGATCAGACTGGCTGGCGCGTGGGCAGGCGCAGACGGCGCTGGCGCCAGAGTAGCAGCGCGCCCGCCAGGGCTGCCAGGGCGATCCCGATGGCGAGCAGACCAGAGCCGCTGCCGTCGCCTGGGAGTTTGCCCGAGCCAGGGCCGAGCTGTACCGTCACAGGTAAGGTCCCGCCGTTGGCGGGCGGGGTGAAGGCCTGCTTGCCGTCGGCTTTGACAAATAGCCCGCTGTCGGCGATGCGTACCCGAATCTCAAAGCTGCCGCCTGCGCGCACCTCGGCGCTATTGAGCGTAACCTTAAAGCGGTATGGCGCCGCCGAGGTGCTCACGTCCGTCGCCGGGGCGCTGCGCTGGAAGACGACTCCGTTGCGAAAGACCTGATAGTAGAGCTTTTGCGCCGAGCCGGCGGGGATGGGATATGATGGGGGCAGGACAGTCACGTCGAGCGTGGTCGGGTTGCTCTGGCTTAAGGCGTTGGCCGGTACGCCGAGGGCCACTGTCAGCAGCAGAGCTAGAAGGAGTGAGCGAAGGGCGATGCGACGGGTAACCACGGGGATCTCCTTTGCGCTTGCAGGCCTTCTACTAGTGTACGATGCTATATTATGCTACTATAGGTCTGCAAACAACACCTGTCAATGAGCAAGCATAAATGTGTATGTATTCTTCCAGGGGGCGACCGGGATTGCGCACCTGATGGTTTAAAAGCTGCAATGGGCCGCTCTGCTTCCTGGTTCGGAAATGCTGTCTAATGCACACGCCAGATCCCATCGAGCTTGAGATAACGCTCAGCCGTCGCGACTATCAGCACTATGATCTCGATATGCGCTGTGAGCTGCCTGACAGCGATACCGCGGTCGAGCCCCTTGGCCTACAGACGCTCTTTCTTCAGTTCGACCATGAGCTGCTCATCAGCCTGAGCAATGACCCGGCCCGGTACGGCCAGGCCCTCAGCGCGATGCTTTTCGCCGACCCTGCGCTACGCGAGGCCCTGTCCGAGGCCCATACCGCCGCACAGAGGGCGCAGACCTCGTTGCGGCTGCGCCTGTCTATCGCCACCAATGCCGCCGAGCTCCACGCGCTGCGCTGGGAAACCTTGTGCGACCCTGATAGCCCACAAGACGCGCTGCTGACGACAGGCCAGCAGCTGCTCTTCTCGCGCTATCTGGTCAGCCCCGACTGGCGCCCGGTTCGCCCGCGCGTCGAGGGGCCGATGCGCGCCCTCGTGGCCGTCGCTAGCCCCGCCGATCTCGCGACGTTTGCCCTCGACCCGTTCGATGTGAGCGCCGAGATAGCCCTCGCCCAGCAGGCGCTCGCGCCTCTCGCCCCGGTCTTGCTCGGCGGCGAGGGTTCGCGAGCGACCCTTGCCGCTATCGTTGACCAGCTGTCCGAGGGCTTCGATATTCTCTACCTCGTGGCCCACGGGAAGCGGGTCGGTGGCGAGAGCTTCCTCTTCCTCGAGGACGATCAGGGCGCGACCGCAAAGGTCGCGGGGCGCGACCTGGCGACTAGGATCGCCGAGCTGATCGAGCGTCCGCGCCTGGTCGTTCTTGCCGCCTGCGAGACCGCCGCCGACGATGGCGCGGCCGTCCTCACCGCTCTCGGCCCCCAGCTCGCTATCGCCGGCGTCCCCGCGGTGCTGGCAATGCAGGGCCGCGTCTCTGTCCCGACGGTGCGCCGTCTGATGCCGGCCTTTTTCAGCGTGCTGATCGAGACAGGGCTGGTTGACCGGGCGATGAGCGTAGCCCGCGGGGTGGTGCGCGACGCGCCCGACTTCTGGATGCCGGTGCTCTTTATGCGTCTCGGGAATGGTCGTATCGGCTATAGGCCTGGCTTCACCGAGGACGATCACGGCGAGGGCGTCGATAAGTGGGCGCCACTGCTCCGCTATGTGCGCAACAAGAAGTGTACGCCCATCCTCGGCCCCGATATGATCGAGGCCTTGGCAGGCGGGCGCCGCGACCTGGCCTGGAGGCTTGCCAAGGAGTTTCGCTTCCCCTTGGCGAGCCATGATCGCGAGGGCCTGCCGCAGGTCGCACAGTACCTTGCCGTAGTACACGACCCTGCCTTTATGCAGGACAAGGTGGTCGAGTATCTCGGTGAGGCAGTACGCGCCCGGGCTTCGGCATGCTTGCCTCCCGAGCTGCGTGAGGCGGATCTCGCTCGTGCAGACAGCGAGCATCTGCGCACCCTGCTCGACCAGCTGTTGCGCCATGTCTGGGAGGCTGAGGTGGCCCATGATAAGGCGGAGCCCTACAGGCTACTCGCCCGTCTCACAGTCCCGATCTTCCTGACCGCCGACCCCAGCAACCTGCTGATGACGGCCCTGGCCGCCGCTGGCAAGCAGCCGCGCGAGCTTTACTGTCCCTGGAACGACTTTACGTGTGATCTGCCCTCTCCCTTTGTTGACCCCGACTATGTCCCATCGCCCGAGCAGCCTCTGGTGTTTCGGCTCTTTGGCAGCTACGATCAGTCCGACTCGCTGGTGCTGACCGAGGATAACCATTTCGACTATCTGATCGGCGTCGAGCGCAACCGAGACCTTATCCCAAAGTGCATCCGCGAAGGCCTGGCCAATGGCGCGCTTCTATTCCTTGGCTTTCGCCCCGAGGACTGGGCTTTCCGGGTCTTCTTCCGCATCCTGATGAGCCAGAGCGGCAGCGTGCGCCGTAAGCATTTTCCCCATATTGCGGTGCAGGTAGCACCCGAGGAGGGGCGGGCTCTCGACCCGCGCCGTGCCAGGAAATACCTCGAGACCTATTTCGCCGATTTCTTCGCCGAGAATACGCGGATCAGCGTGTACTGGGGCAATGGCCTCGACTTTGCGCGCGAGCTGAGCCAGCAGTGGTAGATCCACGCCAGCATAGAGCTGCGGGGATAGTATGACGGCCCCCACGACACCCTATGTTGGCCCGCGGGCGTTCGAGCGCGGCGAGCCGCTCTTTGGACGCGAGCGCGAGCTGCGCGATCTGCTTGCCCTGCTGATCGCCGAGCGAATCGTGCTCTGCTACTCGCCCTCGGGCGCCGGTAAAACCTCGCTGATCCAGGCCGCCCTCATCCCGGCCCTCGAGGAAGAGCAGTTTAACGTTTTGCCGACGATCAGGCTCACTCAGCAGCCCGCGGCCGACACGTCGGCTGCGCCCAATCGCTACCTCTACAGCACCCTCGCCTCGCTCGATCAGAGCCTCACACCTGACGAGCTCTCGGTCCTCGCCTTGCCTGACTATCTCCAGCGTGCGGTGCTGTCAACCGACCCTCGTGAGCTGGTGCTGATCTTCGACCAATTCGAAGAAGTGCTTACCATTGATCCGACCGATGTAGCGGCGAAGCAGGCCTTCTTCGAGCAGCTTGGGGCCGTTCTTAAGGAGCGCCGGGTATGGGCACTCTTCGCTATGCGCGAGGATCATCTAGCCGGCCTAGACCCATATCTGCGCCCTATCCCTAAACGTCTCCAGGACCGCTTCCGCCTCGATCTGCTGGGGACGGTGGGGGCGCGAGCCGCGGTGCAGGGCCCGGCCAGGGCCCAGAGTGTCGAGTTCACCGACGAGGCGGCCTCTGCCCTGGTCGATGATCTGCGCCGCACGCGTGTGCAGCTTCCAGATGGCTCGACCGAGCTTGCTCTCGGCCCAAGTGTCGAGCCGGTGCAGCTCCAGGTCGTCTGCCTGCGCCTCTGGCGCCGCCTCTTTGGCGACGAGCCCCGGCCCCCCGCGCCCCCCGCCATCACCCGCGATCTGCTGGGGACGGTCGGCGATGTGAACGAGGCCCTCGCCGAGTACTACAGCGAGCAGATCGAGCGTGTCGCCGTCGCCACCGGCGTCAGCGAGCGCACGATCAGAGGCTGGTTCGAGCGCCGGCTGATTACCCGCGAGGGTCGCCGCAGCCAGGTGCTGCTCGAAGAGGGGAGCAGCGCCGGTCTCGCCAATCTGGCCATCGCCGGTCTGCTCGATGCCTACCTGGTGCGCCAGGAGCAGCGGCGGGGCAGTATCTGGTACGAGCTGGCCCATGACCGGCTGGTCGACCCGATCAGGTCGAGCAACAAGGCCTGGCGCGATCTGCACCTTACCACGTTCCAGCGCCAGGCCGAGCTGTGGGACGAGCAGAGCCGGCCTGATGGTCTCTACCTCAAAGGCCAGGCGCTACGCGACGCCGAGGTATGGGCGAGTGCCAATACCCTCAATGAGGTTGAGCAGGTATTTTTGGCCCAGTGTCAAAAAGAGGCGCGCGAGGCCCAGAACCTGCGCTGGGCTCTAACCGTGGCTATCGTCGCTCTTGTGCTCACGATAGTCTGCGCGGTGATTGCAGGTGTACAGTATCTGGCGGCCGCGGCCCAGGAGCGCAGCGCGCGGGTGCGGCAGCTGGCCGCCGAGGCCCTGCTCGACCGCGGCGTCAACCCTGCCCATAGCCTGCTGCTGGCTGTCGATGCGGCCCGTATTGCCGAGCAGAGCCCAGAGGCGGCCCCTGACGCCGAGGAGAGCCTGCGCGCAGCCCTGGCTGATGCTGGCGGCCTGCCGCTCCGCGGACACCGTGAGCCTGTGCGGGTCGTGGCTACAAGTCCTGACGGCAAATGGATCGCAACAGCGGGCGATGATACGACAGTGCGCCTCTGGCGTGTCGCTAGCCCCGAGGCGGCGCCTCTGATCTTGCGCGGCCACACCGAGCACATTCTGTCCCTCGCCTTTAGCCCCGACAGTCTACATGTTGCCGCTGGTGGCGAGGATGGCACGGTGCGAGTCTGGCGCCTCGATGATCTCGCGCTTGCCCCATTGGTGCTGAGGGACCACATTCTTGATGTGAACGCCCTCGCCTTCAGCCCCGACGGGCGCACGCTCGCGAGCGCTAGCGCCGATATGACGGCGCGCCTCTGGCCGATGGATGATCCCCGCCGCCCCGTCATCACCCTGGAGGGGCATACCGCGGATCTCACCTGCGTGGCCTACAGCCGTGATGGAGCACTCCTGGTGACTGGTGATAGCGAAGGGCGGGTGCTGCTCTGGCACCCTGGGGAGCCCACCAGCCGTGTCGGCGAGCTGAGCGGCCACGAGGGCTCGGTAGTGGCCCTCGATATTAGCCCTGACGGCAGGCTGCTGCTGACCGGGAGTGACAACGGTAAGGTATGGCTCTGGGGCGTGGCAGAGCCCTCTGCCCCCTTGCGAGAATTTACTGGGCATAAAGGTGTCGTAACAGATGTGGCCTTTAGCCCCAATGGACAGTGGCTCGTAACCGCCGGCAGCGAGGGTGCGGCCCTGCTGAGGCGTGTTGATAAGCTCGATGCGGAGCCGCTGGCGCTAAGCGAGCATACAGGCGAGGTCGCTGCCGTCGCCTTCAGCCCCGATAGCCAGTGGCTCGCCACCGCTGGCGCCGATGGGACGGCGCGCCTCTGGAATGTCAGCGCTCCTGAGAGCGCCGCGATTGTTCTGACCGGGCATAGCAAGCCTGTCAAGGCTGTCGCCTTTGGCCAGGATAGCCGGATCCTTGTGACTGGCAGCGATGACGGGACCGCGCGTCTCTGGCGCCGCACCGCGCCAGCTGCCGCCCCTATGCCCCTACGCGCCAATGCGTCTGGGATCTGGGCTGTCGCTGCGAGCCCTGACAGCCGCTACTTCGCGGCTGGGAGCAACGAGGGCGCCGTGCGCCTCTGGCGCCCGGACCAGCCCGAGGCTCAGGCGGTAGAGCTGCATGGGCACGAGCTCGCCGTGGTGGCCCTGGCTTTCAGCCCTGACGGGCGCTGGCTGGCCACCGGTAGCTGGGACCGGACGGCGCGCCTCTGGTCTATAGGTGCGCTGCCGGGCGGGCCGGCCGTGCAGATTGAGCAGATCGACCACCCGGGCTCTGTCCGCGCGGTGGCTTTCAGCGCGGATAGCTCTATACTTGCTACAGGCACTGACGATAACATCGTGCGGCTCTGGAGCGCCAAGGATGGCTGGCAGACGCCTATGCAGCTTGGCAGCGATGATGCTGTTGGGGGCAGCAACGGCGTGACCGCTCTGGCCTTCAGCCCCGATGGACGCTGGCTCGCCGCCGGCTACAACAGCGGCATATTGCAGCTCTGGCCACTGGATCAGCCGGGCGCCGCTCCGCTCAGCCTGCCGAAGCATGACGCGGCCGTGCTGGCTCTGGCCTTCAGCCCCAATGGCCACTGGCTGGCCACGGGCAGCCAGGATCACACAGCTCGCATCTATACGGTCGCTACGTTTGGCCAGAACAGCATTGCCGGGCAGGTGATTAGCGGCGAGCACAGCGAGGCGGTGCGCGCGGTCACCTTCAGCACCGATAGTCAGCGCCTGATCACTGCCGGCGCGGACAAGACCACGAGGATCTGGGAGGTTGCCAACCTGAGCTTTCGCCCGGTGGTGCTGCGCGAGCAAACTAGCGAGATCAGGGGGGCCGCCATCACACCTGATGGCAAATGGCTGGCAATAGGCGGCAGCGGCGCCACACTGTGGCTCTGGCCGATGCAGCTTGACGAGCTTAAGGCCCGGGCCTGTAGGGCAGCTGGGCAGAACCTGTCCCTCGCCGAGTGGCACCAGCGCTACGGCCAGAATGCTACGTACATCAAGCTCTGCCCGAAACTGCCCTGGCCTGAAGACTCCTACGTGCAGCTTGTGCAGGCGGGCGATATCAACACAGCCCTGGCCCGTTACGAGGAGGATCGCCGGCTTGACCCGACACTCGACCCGCCGTCGGGCTGGCTGGTGCGCCAGGCCTTGGCCATGATGTACGCTAAGCAATCAGAGACGGCCCTGGCGCTCTATGCTCGGGCCGAAAAAGAAGACCCTTCTATGGCAGGGGTAGATCCACGTGCGGTCTACCTGCTGTGCCGTGCCGGCGCGCTAGCTGGAGAGACGGCGGTGCGCGGGGCGTGTGATTGGGCGGTGAAGCTCGACGATGAGAATGGCAACTTTCGCTACTACAGGGGGCTCGTGCTACGCGGGCTTGGTGAGCGCGAGCGCGAGCAGGCGATCGAGGACTTCAAGAGGTTTATCGCCTGGGCCCCCGGCCGGCGCGGGACCGAGGTCACGATCCCTGAGGTCGAAGGTTGGATCCAGGAGCTTGAGCAGGCCCGCTGAGCACTCAGGGTGATTGGTCTACCGCGCCGCCCGCGCGGCCGCGGGCGATTGGCACTGCCGAAAGGAGGGGGCTGGCTAGGCGCTTTGATCGGTCGAAACCTCGGGAACATCCGTATCTTGCTTCCCGTGTTGTGCGGCCAGGCGGGCTTGTTCCGCTAATTGCTCGTACGTGCGCCGAACGCGGTCAAGCTCGTCCTCTTCCAGCTCTTCCAAATCCAGCAGCATATTGTGCGCGCCCGCCGTCGCGCGGATTAACTCATCTAGCTTGACCTGGATTGCCTCAGAATCCCGGTTCTGGGTATTCTGGATCAGGAACACCATGAGAAATGTCACAATGGTCGTGCTCGTATTGATGACGAGCTGCCATGTGTCGCTAAAGTGGAAGAAAGGGCCACTAATAGCCCATGTGAGGATGACAGCCACGGCGATGGCAAATGTGATCGGGCGGCCAGTAGCCCGCGCCGTCCACTTGGCAAAAGCGACAAACCATGACGTAGATTTGGTTGGCCGCATCGCGTTACTCCTGTGTTTGCAGAGGCCTGAACTCCCGCCGCAACGCTCGTGTTGCTACACTGCGTTCCCAGTGCAGGTACTATACCATCACCGAATCTACGCGCTGGGCGAACGCGGCTGCATATGCCAATGCATACGACCTTGAACCTTTTACCCACCAGAGGTTTCCCCGATGGAACCCGCAAGGCTCAGTATGGGCTAAAGCCACGAAAGCAGGGCGCTTCCTCCCAGCGCGAAAGCTGTTGGGCTTCCGCGCCTGAAGGCGAGCACCCGCGACCCGCCCACTGGCTACCGCGCCGCCTGCGCGGCCAGCACGGCCGCGTATGCGTCGACGACGCCGTGCCCGTAGACGTTGCTCGCCGCGCCGTCGCCGGCGCAGCCCAGGCCGCCCTCGCCCGTGTATGGGGCGGCCGTCTCGAGCAGGATGCGCTCGGTGCGGTCGATATCGCCGACCAGGCGCGGGTTGGCCGACCACATCAGGGCCACGACCCCGGCCACGTGGGGCCCTGCCATCGAGGTGCCGCTGGCCCGCGCGTAGGTGCCCCCCGGCGCCGCCGAGAGGATCTCATCGCCCGGGGCCACCAGATCGGGCTTGGTCCGCGCGCTGCCGTCGACCGTCACCGGGCCGCGGCTGCTGAAGGCGGTCACGTTGCCCTGAGCGTCGATCGCGCCGACGCTCAGGGCGGCGTCGTAGATCGCGATCGGGTCGCTGACGCTGCCGCAGCGGTCGCCCTCGTTGCCCGCGCTGGCGACCACAAAGATCCCGGCCGCCCGCAGGGCGCGCACGGCCGGTTCGAGGCTCTGGGGGTCGCAGCCCTCGACGGGCGGGCAGCCCCACGAGTTGTTCAGCACATGGGCGGCGCGGGCCGGGTCGCCCGCCGTCAGCGGGTCGCTGCCGGGGGCGTAGGGCGCCAGCATAAACTGCATGCAGTCGAGGTAGTGGGCCGGGTTGCCCAGGTTGC
>JAAXUL010000289.1 GCA_013336035.1 Chloroflexales bacterium | reverse complement strand
GCCCACGTTCTGGCTGAAGCTGGTGTACCTCCGCCTCGCTGTGCGCCGGTTGGCTAACCTCTGGCCTCGGGGCGCGACGCTGGACGAGCGCGTTGCCGAACTGGACGCGGACCGGGCTCGCGGGGTGGAACGGCCCAACCTTGCCGGCGAGCACCGGCACCCCCGCCTCCTCCCGCTCCGCTGCGGCCATCGCCTCCAGGTGCGGCGGGCACGGCGTGGCCAGGCGCTCGGCCTCGGCGGCCATCCAGACGAGGGATGCGGGCGCGGGCGGGATGACGGTGTGCGATGTCTCCCACCCAGCGTCAGCCTGCTCCTGGCGAGCCAGGGCCAGGAGCTCTTCGGCGAGGGTGGCCTCGGTGGGCGCCGGCACGGGCGCTGTTGAAACGCTCCCTGCCGATGCCGTGGGCATGGGCTCACCGCCCACAGGAAGGTTGTCCACGGGCATCCCAGGTGCCGGCTCGCGGGCGGCCTCCTCTTCTGCCGCGGCGAAGGCGGCGTTGATGGCGCTCAGCTCGCTCACGGCGGCGTCATAGGTGGCCTGGCCGTCCCACTGGCCGAGCCGGACCAGCTCGCGGTCGATCGTGGCGATGCGCTCGTGGTCCTGGGCGATGCGCTGGCCCTGGCGCTCCACCACTGCGGGGATCTCGCTGACGATGCGGCCGACGCTCTGCCAGATGCCGGTGTCCGTCGAGGCGTTCACCGCGTCGAGGCTAGTGCCATCGGGGAGGGTCAGGCTGAGGTCGGCGGCGAAGACCGCGTGGGCCTGCACAATCAGGTCGAGGCCCCGGTAGTGGGCAACGACACCGGTCAGCCGCTGCCGCTGGAAGGCCGCCGCGCTCTGCGTGTCGTGCACGAGCCGTCGCACCGCCGCCCCTGCCTCGGCTCGACTGGTGAAGGGCGCGAATGTGCTGCTCCCCAGCGTCGTCGCGACCTCGGCGTGGAACGGCTCGTGGGGGTAGGCTGCAATGATTGTCGCCGCCTGCGCCCACTGCGCGCGTCGGCCCTCCACCCGGCGGATCTCGTCCTCCGTGAAGCGCTGCTCGATCTGCAGGTTACGCCGGGTGTCGAGCCACACCGCTCGTACCCGCTCCAGCCGGGCGACCTCGGCCTCCAGCTGCACCTTGCGCACGATCTGCGGGTTGCCGCTGGCGATGGCCTTGATCTCGGCGGCCGAGAGCACGACGTCCGAGGTGTCCTCGATCGTGCGCGCCGTGATCTCGCCGGCCATCGCCTGCTCGATGAAGCGCGCCTTGGACTCCACGGTTTGCCACGAATATCCATCGAAGGAGCCTTCGGTAATGTAGGTGAAAATGTAGCACGCGGGCCAGGCATTCCCTTGCCGAAGGATTCTGCCGTGGCGCTGCTCGAGGTCGCCGGGGCGCCAGGGGCAGTCGAGGTTGTGGAGGGCGATCAGGCGCTGCTGGACGTTCATGCCGGTGCTCATCTTGCCGGTCGAGCCGATGAGCACGCGGACGCGGCCCGCGTTCACGGCGGCGAAGAGGGCGTCGCGCTGGGCCTTGGTCGTGCAGTCGTGGATGAAGGCGATCTCCTCGCGGGGGAGGCCCTGGGCCACAAGCCCATCGCGGATCTCGTAGTAGACGAAGTTGCTCAACCAGCGCTCCTCTGCCGTCTCGACCTCCTGGGCACCCTCGGCGGCATCGCTCTCCAGATCGGCAGCGGTGAGGCGCGTCGGTGGGTCGCCCTCACCGCGGCCCGTGCCCTTGGGGGTGGCCAGGTCGCAGAAGACCAGCTGGGTGCCCCGCAGCGGGGTGTAGGTATGGTAGAGCTGGGCGATGGTGGCGACCAGGGCGGCGATCTTGCTCTGGCGGGGCCGGGGTGCCTTCGGCACGACCAGGCGGATGTCGAGGGCGGCCTTGCGCCCGTCACCCACGATGCGCAGGAGGTTGTCAATCGTCGGGTCTACCCGCCCACTACGGACGGCGTCGGCGCGTGCCGCGAGGGACTGGACGAAGCGCTTCAGCGTGGCGGAGGGCGGCACGACCACCGGGATGGCCTTGCCCGCGACCAGGGCCGGTTCGGGCAGACCCATCTGGGCCTTGGTGCGCACGTTCAGCACCTGGCGCCACATCGCCGACATCTCGGGCAGGTTCACAAAGGTCGCCAGTCTGGTGTGTTGCCTGAACCCGGAGCCATCCGGCTTCATCTCGAAGGCCATCTTCGGTTGGGCGTACAAGGACACCCACTCGTCGAAGTGGTGGATGCCGACCGCCTCCAGTTGCGGCTCCTGGAGGTAGAGCTGCATCACGTAGGCCTCGCCGATCGTGTTCATGATCGGCGTCGCCGTCAGGAAGACGACCTTCTTGTGGCGGCGCAGCAGGTCCCAGGTCTTGATGCGCATGTCCAGAGCGCGCTGGCTGTGGGCCGAGGGCAGCCCGGCGATGTTGGTCAGCCGAGTCGGCACGTGCAGGTTTTTATATTCCTGCGCTTCGTCGACGATGAGCATGTCGAGGCCGAGCTCCTCCCAGCTAATGGTGCGGGCGCTGTCGCGGGTGATCGCGTCGGCCATCCCCTGGAGGCGCTCCTCGAGCTTCTTGATGGCACGCTCGATCTGCTTGAGCGAGCGCTTCTCGTCGCTGTCCGTGGCGGTGGCACGCAGCTCCTCGAGGTAGGCGCGCAGGCGATCGGTTTCCTGTTCGCGGAAGGTGCCGAGCAAATCGGCGCCCAGGGGCAGGAGCTTGAAGCTGGTGTGGGCGATGACGACCAGATCCCAGTCGCCCGTGGCGATGCGGCTGAGGATGACGCCGCGCCGTTGCTTGACGAAGTCCTCGGGCGCCATCGCAAGCACCTTGATGCCGGGGTAGAGCCGGCGGGCCTCGTTGGCCCATTGGCCGACCAGGTTGTTGGGCACGACGGCGAGCGCCTTGGTGCAGAGGCCGAGACGCCGGGCCTCGACCGCGGCCGAAATGGCGGTGAAGGTCTTGCCGCCGCCCACCGCGAAGCCGAGCAGTGTGCTGGGTGACTGGAGGATCTGCCACACCGCACCCTTCTGGTAGTCGGCCAGGTCGCCGCCGCGCAGCAGATGAGCGGCGATGCCGGGGAAGGAGAGGTGGCCACCGTCGTAGACCCGCATCCGGGTGCTATTGAAGCGCTCGTTGTAGCGGGCGCACAGCTCCTCGGCGCGCGCCCCATCCTCCCAGACCCAGCGCGCAAACGCCTGAGTGATCGCCTGCTGCTTCTCCTGGGCCGCGACCGTCTCGGCGGGGTTGAGCACGCGCTTCTCGCGGTCACCAACACTCACGAGGTCGTAGACGGTGATGGGGACGCCGCGCAGGGACGCCTGGAGGATATCAATTGTGTCGGCGCGCTTGGTGCCCCAGCGGGTGGTGGCCTCGACCGCGAAGGCGCCCTGCTTGCCGGGGTCACTCAGCACCCACTCGCCGAGCGATTGGCTATAGGTCGCCTCGCCATCCCAGGTGGGGAGCAGGGTCTTGATGAAGGCGGTGACGACCTCACCAGGCAGCCAGAAGGCGTTGAGGTTAACGATGATCTCCTTCGGCCCGAGCGGGGTGGGCTGGACCGCCTCCAGGGCCGCAACGTTGCGCTGAAAGGCCGGGTCGCGTTCTGCCCACACCCTGGCATCGCGGAGCTTGGCGACGACGTTGCCGCTGAGGTAGACGTCGGCCAGTTCGTACTGGCCCGTGCCCGGCACCCGGTAAACCCGCTCGTCCAGCGCCTCGAGAGCAGCCGTGGGGGTGATGCCGGCCAGGGTAGCAATGTAGGGGAGATCGAGCCCGCCGCGCTCGTCGAGGCAGCGCAGCAGGGCCTCGGTCGGGGTGAGGGTGCCGGGCAGTGCCGGCTGATGGGGGCGCAGGGTGCGCTCGACGAAGATGCGCTCGCGGTCGGCGAGCCAGCGCCCGCTCGGGGTGCGGCGAGGGTTGCGCTCCAGGGCCAGGAGGAACTGCAGCTCAGGCAGGTCGCCGAACAGCTTCTGGTTGCGGGGATCGTGAATGACCCCAAATGGGAGCACGAACGCGCCGTAGACCCGGTTCAGCTCCGCCCGCGCGACGTCCACGCCCGGCTCATCGTTGAGCTCGGCGCGGATGAGGGCCTTGGCAGCGTTGTAGATCGCGGCGAGGCCAGCGGCGCGCTCCTGGGCGACGCCCCCGATAGCGGGGATGACGATCTGGTCGGCGCGGCGCTCGTGCAGGGGGGGCGGCGCGGCCTGATCGCTCCCGGTCTCCAGCACCTCTGGCTCAAAGGGGGCGAGCACGTCAGACGGAAGCAGCGCGGCCAGCCGGGCGGCGAGGGTCGTGGCCAGGTCGTCGGAGGGCGGGGCGACCTGGAGCCAGAGGCTGTGGTCGTGGGTGATCACGATCGGGTGGCCGATCACCCGCTCGGGCGCGTCGAGCCAGCCCTGGTTGACGACGACGCGCGCCTCCGCCAGCAGCTCGGGGTCCTTGATCTCTCGCGTGTAGCGGGAGCCGACGGTCATCGAGCGGTGGTCGGTGGAGTGGGGGTAGTCGGCCTCGACCGTGGCGAGCCAGCGGGGCTCCTCGGGGGCAGGCTGCGTTTTCTTCTGGAGGATGAGGAGGTCGGTGGCGCTCTCCGAGCCGCTCATGCGCCGGAAGACGCCGTTAGGCAGGCGGAAGGCGCCTAGCAGTGTAGCCTGCTCGGCCAGGAAGGTGCGCACGGCGCGGGCCTGCTTGTCCAAGGTGCCCCAGCTCGTCAGAAAGACGACCAGGCCGCCGGGGCGCACGAGGCGGAGCGCCTTGGCGAAAAAATAGTCGTGAATTTGGTCCCGAAGCGCTGCCGGGATGTGCGGGTCGTGGACGCTGATATCGCCGAAGGGCACGTTGGAGATCGCCAGGTCGAACCAGTTCGGCGGGAGGTCGACGCGCTCGAAGCCGGTGCCGCCGTGGAGCGTGATGTCCGGGTGGATGTGGTGGAGGATGCGCGCCGTGACCGGGTCGAGTTCGATTGCGGTGATCTCGGCCCGCTCCCGCAGCTCCGGGGGCATCGCCGAGAGGAAGTGGCCGGCACCGGCAGCGGGCTCGATGATCCGCGGGCGCTCCAGGCTGCCCAGGCCGAGCTGCTCGACGGCCTGCCAGATGACGGTGATCAGATCGAGGGGTGTGTAGAAGGCGGTGAGGGCCGCGGTGCGCAGATGCCTCGCATCGTCCGAGGAGAGGAAGGCCGCGTAGCTCTCCTGGACGGCGTAGCGGCCAACCGCCGGGTCATAGCGGAAGAGCCGGTTGAGCAGAGCCGACTCGCCGAAGGCGCTGTAGTGGGCCAGGACGAGTCGCTCGTCGTCGGTTGCAGCGCGGTCCTCGGCCTCGAGCTGATGCACCAGCCTGAGCGCGGCGAGGTTCTTCTGGAAGCGGTCGCCGGGGCCGGTGAACTGGAGCGCATCGGGTGCGAGGTGGAAGGGCTGCGCGCAAGGCGGTGTCGCCACAACAGTGCTCCTCGGATAGGCAGGAAGACTGCGGTTGGCGCATCACGCCGCGGGGCGGCGTGATAGGGGCTGCTGGTGGTATGCTGACGGCGGAGTGCCGTCGCTCAGCGGCACAGGGAGGCGTCTCGATGTGGTTCATCCTCTTCTTCGGCACGCGCGAAGTGGTGCGAGATGCCGACCGGCCCGGGACAGGGGGCTACCAGACCTGCCCGCGCTGCGGCCAGTACGCGCTGTTCCGTCCCCGGAGTGCGCGCACCTGGCTGCACGTCTTCTGGGTGCCGGTGATCCCGCTCGGCGGGGCGACGCCGATTCTGGAGTGCGGGAACTGCCGCTTGCGGTTGGTCAGCACGAGCTGAGCGCCCCCTCGGCGGGTATGACCAGCGCCGGCTGGATGCGCATAATGACGCGGTCTTCGGTCGGGGTCGTCGGGCGCAGGCCAGGCTCGCGGTAGCCGGCGCCGGTACAGACAAGACAACGGCTGCGCTGGCGGCCGCCACATTCCGGGCAGCGCGGGTCGCCGCGGCGACGGGCGGCGCGGATCCGCTCGCGCTGGATTGCCGCCCGCTCGGCAGGGCGGGCGTGGGTCCAGATCCAGTCCAGGTACTCGGCGTGCAGCTCCTCCTCGGATGGCGCGCCATCCCAGGCCATCGGGTCGTCGTGACGCAGGATCATCGGAGGTGCTCCTCCCGGCTGCCGGTGCGTTCCAGCGGCGTGCGGTAGGCCTGAATCAGGGGGTCGTCGCGCAGCTTGCCCATCGCGCCGGCGATCACCTGGCGTGCCCGCTCGCGTGTCAGCCCCTCGGTGGCCCCGACAGCCTCGAGCGTCGCCGGCTGGCCGGTGTCAAAGCCGAAGTAGGCGCGCAGGAAGCGCTGCTCGCGCTCGGTGAGCAGGTGGGCCATCGCTGCACTGAGGTCGTGGCGGAGCGTCGTGTCGAGGGCCGATGCCTCGGGGTCGAAGCGGGTGTCGGGCAGCAGATCGCCGAGCTCGGTGCGGTCATTGGCGTCATGGACACGGCGATTGAGCGAGCCGACGTCCTGGCTGACCATGTCCAGGTGGGCGACCTGCTGCGGCCGCCACCCCAGGTCGGCGGCGATCTCCTCGGGCGCGGGCTCGCGACCAAGCCGCTGGGCCAGCCGGCTGCGGGCGCGGCGCTGCTGGCTGAGGCGCTCGTGGACATGCACCGGGAGATCGATCACTCGGCTCTCCTCGGCGATGCCGCGCCCGACGGCCTGGCGGATCCACCAGGTGACGTAGGTCGAGAGCTTGCCGCTCTTGCGCGGGTCAAAGCGGTCGATGCCGTGGAGCAGACCGACGCTCCCAAAGCTCACCAGGTCCTCCAGGGTGAGATGCGGGCCGGCCACGCGCAGGTAGCGTTTGGCGATGGAGACGACCAGCCGCAGGTTGTGGCGCACCAGGGTGGCACGGGCCTCGTCGCCGAGGGTGACCAAGTGAAGGAGCGCTCGATCAACGGGCGGCTCACTGCACCTGATCGCCTCCTGGGCCTCGACCCCGGCGCGCATCGTGGCGATCAGGGCCGCCTCCGCGTCGGCCGCGAGGACGGGGTGGTCGGTGAGGAAGGCGATGGGGTTCTCGAGCGGGTCAAGCGGCATGGCGGTGCTCCAGCAGATCGGCAAACAGTTGGTCGGCCTCACCTCGATAGAGTTGCTCGTTGGTGAGGGTGATGACGCTCAGGCCCTGGGTGCGCAGCACGGCGATGCGGGCCTCGTCACGCTCGGCGGTGAGCGCGTGGACGCCGCCGACAACTTCGATCACCAGGGCGTAGGCGGGCAGGAGCAGGTCGCAGGCATAGCTGAGGACACGGGCCTCGATCAGGGCGTCGGTGGCGGTGAAGGGCCGGCGCGTAGGTGCGGCACGATAGGCCGACCATTCGAAGCTGCCAGTCAGGTCGGCGTGCAGCGTCAGGCCCGCCGCGAGGGCCAGCCAGTGGAGCAGGGCCTCGGCGGGCGTCGGGTTGGCGATGCGCCCGCACCTGCGCCGCTCGTGAGCATCGGTGAGGATGGCGCGCATCTTCACCGCCCCGTGCTTCTGTACGGCCCGCTGGTAGAGGGCGCGCTGATGGGCGCCGTAGCCAGTCTCGCCCAGGCTGGCGCGCAGCTGGGCCTGGCGGGCGATGCCCCCGGCCCGGCCAAGGGCCTGCTGGTAGCGCCGGTAGCCGCTCTCGCCCAGCACCGCGCGGATCTGCGCCTGCCGCACACGCCCGCCGGCGCTCTGCGGGGCGCTCACGACAGCACCTCCGCATCGCTCAGGCGGCCGATCGCGACAAGGAAGCGCCGGATCTCGGCGGGGTCGCGCAGGCGGAAGCGCTCGCCGTTGAGCGCCGTGATGCGGACGACGACGACCTGGTCGAGCTCAGGAGTGTCGTTGCTGTCGACGTCGAGGAGCGCATAGGTGCAGAGGAGCAGCGGGAAGCCGCCGACGCGGCTGTGGAACAGGGCGGCGCCGATCGGCGGCGCGTCGAGCGTCGTGTGCATGCAGGTCCCCTTCACTGAGGGCGAGTACCTGCACGTGGCCGCACCACCGCGACGCGGTGGTAGCTTTGGGGCTGACGGTGTGAGCTATTGAGCCGCCGGGGTGCCCGAATAAACTGTTATCAGCGTAGATGTTGTCATACGTTGCGTTTTTGTATTACTGCCGGGGCGTCTATTCTTTGTGTCAAAAACTACAATATGTACTATGACGAGAATGACAACAAAGACCCATTGACTGGCCATTGCACGACGCTTACACTCCCCTTATAGTTCGAATAGTGAAGGTGCCGCTATGCGTCTCCGCGCACGTCGTCAACCTGACGGCACCTGGCTCGAGCGGGAGCTCTTGCGTCGAGCCTGGACCTACCAGGATCTTGCCCGGCACGCCGGTATCAGCCGGATGACGATCTACTTCCTGCTCCACCCTGGCGAGTATGGCCGCGCAAGGAAGATCCGTGGGGGCACTGTCATACCCCGGACGGCCCGCGCTATTGTCGGTGCGCTGGCCGCGGGCGATGAGGAAATCGCGGGGCTGCTCGAGCGGTACTTTGAGGTCGATCGCGGCCCAGCGTCGCTGTGAGCCTCAGAAGCTCTCCAATATTCCAACGGTAAGGGCATACTCGTTCACGAGGCTTTGGCGAGACGGCGGCCGAGGAGGCGGATCGAGGCGAGGTAAAGCCAGCTTTCGGAGTGACGTGGGTTATGGTCAT
>JAAXUL010001045.1 GCA_013336035.1 Chloroflexales bacterium | reverse complement strand
CTCTCGTCTTGGGTGCGTCTGTAGCTAGGGGCGCCGCGTGATGCGGCGCCCCTAGGCTCGTTTCTGCCGCCCTCAGCCGTCAGAATTCACCCAGCGGGAGGTCCTCTATGTCTTTCTCCAGCGCCATGTGCGTCCTGCGCGACGATATACGCGCAATCTTTCGCAACGACCCGGCCGCCCGCAGCCTCGCCGAAGTGCTGCTCTACCCGGGCCTGCACGCGATCATGCTCCACCGCCTCGCCAACGCCGTCTGGCGGCGCGGCGTACCCTTTTTGCCCCGCTTCATCTCGCAGCTCTCACGCTTCCTCACCGGGATCGAGATCCACCCTGGCGCCCGCATCGGCTGCGGCTTCTTCATCGACCACGGCATGGGCGTCGTCGTGGGCGAGACGGCCGAGATCGGCGACTGGGTCATGCTCTACCAGGGCGTAACCCTCGGCGGCACGGGCAAGCAGAAGGGCAAGCGCCACCCGACCCTCGAGGATAATGTCGTGGTCGGTGTCGGCGCGATCATCCTCGGCGCCATCACCATCGGCGAGGGGGCCCGCGTCGGCGGAGGCGCTGTGGTGGTGAAGGACGTGCCCCCGCACACGACCGCCGTCGGCGTGCCGGCCCGCATCGTCGCCACCCGCGACCCCGCCACCGGCGAGAGCCGCCGCTTCGAGAGCCTCCCCGACCCCGAGGGCGCGATGCTCCGCGGCCTCCGCGCCAAGGTCCTCGAGCTCGAGGCCCGCCTGGCCGACATCGAGGAGACCACCCAGACCCACCATGGCGAGCACCACCTGCCCTACGACGCCCTCCCGGCCAGCCTCTGGCGCATCCTCGACGAGTACGACGGCCGCAACGGCCGCGGCGATGAAGAGTATAATCTAGGCGCCGGGATCTAGCCGCGCTCCCCTAAACTTATGTCAATTCATATCTATAATACCCTGTCGCGCAAAGTCGAGCCGTTCACGACCATCGAGCCCGGCGTGGTGCGGATGTATGTCTGCGGGGTCACACCCTACGACGACGCCCATGTCGGCCATGCTATGTCGGCGATCGTCTTCGATGTCATCCGGCGCTACCTCGAGTACCGCGGCTACCGTGTGCGCCACGTCGTCAACTTCACTGATGTCGACGACAAGGTGATCGCCCGCGCCGAAACGCTCGGCCGCGACGCGCTCCAGCTCTCGGGGCAGCTCGCCGACGAGTTCCTGGCGCAGCTCGCGGCCCTGAACGTGCAGCCCGCCAGCGAGTACCCGCGCGTCACCCAGACCATCCCCGAGATCGTCAGCTTCATCGAGGGCCTCGTCGCCAACAAGCACGCCTACGCCGCCGACGGCGATGTCTACTTCCGCGTCGCCAGCACCAACGACTACGGCAAGCTCTCGGGCCGCTCGCTCGGCGAGATGCTCTCGGGCACGCGCTTCGAGGTCGACCCGCGCAAGGAGTCGCCCGCCGACTTCGCCCTCTGGAAGGCCTCGAAGCCCGGCGAGCCCGCCTGGCCCAGCCCGTGGGGCCCGGGCCGCCCCGGCTGGCACATCGAGTGCTCGGCCATGAGCGTCAAGCACCTCGGCGAGCAGATCGACATCCACGGCGGCGGCAACGACCTGATCTTCCCCCACCACGAGAATGAGATCGCCCAGAGCGAGAGCCTCACCGGCAAGCCCTTCGCCCGCTACTGGGTCCACAACGGCATGCTCCAGCTGGTCAACCCCCAGACCCGCGAGGTCGAGAAGATGTCTAAGTCGCTCGGCAATGTGGTGACGGTCGCCAGCTTCCTCGAGCAGTATGACGCCGATGTCTTTCGCCTGATCGTGCTCGGCAGCTACTACCGCAGCCCCCTCACCTACAACGCCGAGATCGCCGCCGATAACGCCCGCAAGCACGAGCGCCTGCTCACCGCCCTGCGCCCCGCCGTGGGCGCCGCCGAGGCCGGCCCCGCCGCCGAGGCCCTCGCCCACGTGATCGAGGAGGCCCGCGCGGGCTTCACCCTCGCGATGGACAGCGACTTCAACACCGCCGGGGCTATCGCCGCCCTCTTCGAGATCGTGCGCGCCATCAATACGGCCCGCGACGCCGGTGTCGGCGGCCAGCCCTTCGCCACCGCCCAGGCCACCTTC
Source organism: Chloroflexales bacterium (assembly GCA_013336035.1). Taxonomy (GTDB): domain Bacteria; phylum Chloroflexota; class Chloroflexia; order Chloroflexales; family Chloroflexaceae; genus CAIWXH01. The sequence goes on along the minus strand of JAAXUL010001045.1, from coordinate 1,058 downwards.
AAAGAGCTAGCCGGCGTCCTCGGCCTGCGCCTCGATCCAGAGCGGCGCGACAAGGGCCACGACATCGCCCCCTTCGTCGAGCTGCTGATCGAGGTCCGCGCCGAGCTGCGCAAGGCCAGGCAGTTCGCCCTCGCCGATATGGTCCGCGGTCGCCTGTCCAGCCTCGGCGTCACGCTCGAGGATGGCCCCCAGGGGACCCGGTGGAAGATATAAAGCCCTATGGCATGGCTCGAGCTTTCGGTCCAGGTTGATAACGAGGCCGTCGAGTCCGTCTCCGAGATCCTGGCCCAGTACGGCTACAGCGGCGGTGTCGTCGTCGAGCCGGCCTGGACGCCCGGCGGCGAGGGGCCGGAGTTTAGCTATGACCCGGCCCGCCCCGCTGTGCTGCGCACCTACCTGCCCCTCGACGATAAGGCCGAGGATATGCGCCAGCGCATCGAGCAGGCCCTCTGGCACCTCGGCCAGATGCGCCCCGTCGGTGCCCTGCAGGTCCGCACCCTCGAGGAGGAGGACTGGGCCAACGCCTGGAAGCAGCACTACACCGTCCTGCGCATCGGCGAGCGCACGGTCATCGTCCCCTCGTGGCTCGAGCACGAGGCCCGGCCCGGCGATGTGATCCTCAACCTCGACCCGGGCATGGCCTTCGGCACGGGGCTCCACCCGACCACCCAGCTCTGCCTGCGCCTGCTCGAGCGCTATGTGCGGCCGGGCCAGCGCGTCCTCGACATCGGCACCGGCTCGGGCATCCTCGCCATCGCCGCCGCGAAGCTTGGGGCGAGCCCCGTCGTCGCCCTCGACAACGACCCGGTGGCGGTGCAGGTGGCCGCCGAGAATGTGGCCCGCAACGGCATGGCCGCGACGGTCCGCGTCGCCGAGGGCAGCCTGGGGGCGGGCAACGCGATGGGCCACTGGCTCACTGGCGACTTCGGCGACGATGAGACGCGCGAGCGCCCGCCCGCGCCGCCCGCGCCGCAGTTCGACCTGATCGCCGCCAACCTGATCGCCCGCGTCCTGGTCATCCTGGCCGCCGACCTGGCCGCGGCCCTCGAGCCCGAGGG
>JAAXUL010001044.1 GCA_013336035.1 Chloroflexales bacterium | reverse complement strand
ATCTGTGACTTATGGCGCGCAGCCTCCGCAACGGCGACTTCGACCTGGTGCTGGCGATCCAGTCGCCCTCGAGCCCTGACCGCTGGTACCGCGTGCTCCTCGACCGGGCCAGGGCCCTCGCCGGCGAGACGGTGCTCTCTTGTGATTGCACGGGATGGAAGCAGGATGCGCGGAACGCCGCCGCTCGTCGCGCCCTCGCCGCCGGCCGCAGCGATGCTGGCCTGCGCGTCCCCCGCGGCTGCAAGCACACCGACGCCGCCCAGGCCCTGCTCGGCTCGTCCGCTGGCACGGCCATGCCGCGCTACCGCACCGATCATCCCTATGTTGGCGCCACGCGTACCCGTTGGGCGCCCTTGCGTGAGTTCGTGCCTGAGGGCGGCTGGGGTATCCAGGAGGCGCGCGTCACGGTCAGCGACGAGTCCTACCACCTGGTACTGCTCCAGGCCACCGGCACGACAGGGGCGACGGCAACGGCTGCCATCGCCTTCACTGCTTGCCACCCGGCCACGCTGGGCTCCCGGGCGGCGCCCGTCGGCGACTGGGGCGGCTACACCCTCGCCGCCTCGTTCTGCCGGCAGGCCGGCGTCCCCCTCGCCGGAGAGCCGCCGCTCCACTTCGCCGAGGAGCTGATCGGCCGAGGTCCAACCCGGCGGGCGACACCGCAGCCAGGCAGTACCACGAGCGAGATCCTGGCGATCGGCGACCAGCGCGACCTCGGCGATGGTCTCACCCCCGCCCAGCGCGCCGAGAACACCTTGCGCCTATTCCTTGGCCCACAGCACGCGCTTCTGGAGCGCCAGGGCTTCCTCGATGTCTCCAGCGGCCTCTACCCCGGCCGGGTCTACCGCCTGCGGCGCGATCCCCAACGTCGCTATGAGCGCCGCGTGCGTGTCTTCGAGGATTCCGCTTATGCTCGCGATCTGTGTATCGTGAGGGCTCAAAGCGTACCCGAGGCCGATCATTTTTTAACGTTATTTTTCGGATTAGTGGCCGACGAGCGACGTATCCTCTCGGTGGTGCAACGGGGCAACGTGTTTGGCCCCCACAGCGACGGCCACGAGCGCGAGACCGTGCCGGCGGTGTGGCAGCCCCGTATGAGTCAGATGACTGCATCCACCTGACACCTCGCGCTCTGCGCATAGAGGCACTCGAATACGAGTGTCCCGCAGCGCCCTATCTCTAGAATAGCTTGCGCAGACCCTTCCTGATGAAGCTCACCACATCCTTGAGCCCCAGCTTTGCCGCTAAGTCCGAGTCACTTGCACTACCGCTGTGTTCGCTCTCTGGTACGATGGAGGGCGGCGGGAGCGTGAACAGCGGTTCCTTTTGTGGCGCCGGAGGAGGCTGCTGTGTCGGCGGCGGGAGCGTGAGCAGCGGTTCCTTTTGTGGCGCCGGAGGAGGCTGCTGTGCCGGTGGTGGGTCTGATGGCGGCGGCGTCACCAGCACGCGCCGCTGTGGTGCTGGCTGGGCCTGAATGGCGGGTGTGGGTTCGCTTGTGCTCGCCGGCGGGTATGTAGCGGTATCATCGCTCTGCGCCGTCCTGGTGACTTCTGATAGAACTGGCGGCGCATCAGGCGGTTTCGCTGGAGCAGCCTGTTTCTGTCTTGAGCGACGGGCTGGTGTTGCCGGCGTTTCTTCCGGTACGGCCGTGGTGCGACTCGAGGCCGAGGCTGACTCACTGGCCAATGGTGCGCACTCCGTCCGAGGCTTTCTCGCTGGTGCAGGCGCCTTTTCTCCCACCGGCGCTGGCACGACGCTTCTCGCCGCCCGCAGAAATGAGGGCATGCTCCGCTCCATCGGGACCACTACCGTGACCCGCGCCGCATTCAGCAAGGTAGAACTGTAGGTAACCCTCCGTCGTCCTGCCAGCTCCTTCAGCTGTGCCTCACGCTCCTGGGCGATGGACCGAATGTATGCCTCAGCATTCTCGACGTTCCGCTTCCAGATCGGGACGACCTTGCGGTCCTCCTCACGGCTGGATCCCTGGAGGCGCTGAAGAATCGCCTGATCATGCTGGAGCTTCTCCTGGCCAGAGCGGAGGCGCAGATCACAATAGCGGTTGATGCGCTGCTCCTCACTCTGGAGCATTGGCTCGTACTCAGCTTTGCGGGTCGCCCGGCGCTCTTTCAAAAGGCTGTCGAGTATAGCCTGGGCCTGTGTATGGGCACCCTCCACACGCTCGGACCAGTCGTGACTGATGCTGTCGCCTGCACCCGATGTCGGCCCCTCCCACTCCCTGCTTTCGAGCAGCAACTCTGTGATATCTGGGCGGTAGGCCCCCTTGTCATCTACGGCGATCACCACGATAGAGCGAGTCGTATGGACTGACGTCTCCTCAATGACGAAGTTGAACTGAAATCCTGAGAACGCGTCGTGTGAGTCGCTCCGAATGGTGCGCTGGGTGACCGCCCCACGGGCAAAATGCTCGGAGGTGCCATAGGCAATGAGCGCATCAAACAGAGGGTGGCCAAATGATCCGTACTCGAACCCCTGGCTTTCCATCGCCTGCTGGTAGTCGAAGGTGATCTCGAAGAAGCGCTGGCGTACCTCAGGCAAGATCCCACCGCTAGCCTTGCCCAGCTTGACCGAGAGCGACCCGTCGGGCTGTGACTCGACCTGGGCACCCACCTGCTTGAGAATGAGCCTGCTCCAGGTCTGGATTGCCGCTAGGAGGCGCCGCTGCTCATCCTTGTCAAACACCACCTGGGTCTGTTGGTTGAAGCTGCGCAGATCGACGACGAAGTCACGCTGAGCCTCCTCAAGCTGCCGGGCTCGGTCGGTGTCGTGCTCAAGTTGGGCTGCCCTACGTTCAAGGGCGGCATCGAGCTGATCGAGCGGTGTCTCCAGCACGATCTTCTGGATATCCGACTCAAGTTCGCCCAGGATCGGGTCGAGACCACCAACCGTCTCCTCAAAGATATGGATGCGGTGAGAGAGCATGTCCAGCACCCGGTCCTCAACCGTCCCCTGCTGGGCAAAATTGCAGATCAGCACGTCCCGTTTCTGCCCGATACGATCCACGCGCCCGATCCGCTGCTCAACCTTCATCGGGTTCCACGGCAAGTCGTAGTACTGCGTCCGAGTTATGCTGACGGGTTGAGCGTCGGATACAGCTTCTTGAGCTTAATGCGAGCATCAGCGGTCGTGAACTGCCAGTCAATCGTTG
>JAAXUL010001043.1 GCA_013336035.1 Chloroflexales bacterium | reverse complement strand
TTGAGCCTGCTGTGGTCCCTGTAGCCTTTCGGCATAAGGTTAGCTCAATGACCCAGGAACATAGCCTCCGAGTTCCTACCCCCTGCGGGGGTGATACCAGACCGCGTTTCGCGGCGCACGTCTTCGACCGCGATGGCGTCGAACTGGCGAACAAGACCGATGGAGAGGCGATGGAGGAAGTCGCGGCGCTGGTTGGCAACCTTGAGATGCTGGCGGGCGACGGCCTGGCGCGCCTTCTCGCGGTTCTTACTACCCCGCTGGCAGCGGGAGAGATGCCGCTGGAGGCGGGCCAGCTTGCGCTCGGCGCGGCGGTAGTGCTTGGGGGCCGGTACGCGGGTGCCGTCGCTCAGGACGGCAAGGTCTTTCAGGCCCAGATCGACTCCGACCGTGTGCTCAGGCCGGGGCGGGCGCGGGGCCACGTCAGGCAGCTCGAAATGCACCACCAGGCTCACGTACCACGCACCGGTCGCGTCCTGCGTGAACGTGGCGCTCTTGACCACGCCCTCCACCGGGCGGTGCAGCACGAGCCTGACAAAGCCGATCTTGGGCACGTACAGATACGTGCCCTCGACCCGCACCTCGGCGGGCAGCCGAAACGTGGGCCGGTCGCGCTTCTTCGAGCGGAAGCGTGGAAACTTTGCCCGCTTCCCAAAGAAGTTTCCGAACGCCGTGTCCAGGTCGCGGAGGGCTTGCTGAAGCGACTGGGCATTGCACTCCCGCAGCCACGCCGTCTCCGGCTCCTGCTTCAGCACCGTCAGCTCTCGCGCCAGAGCGTTGTAGCCGAGGCTCTTGCCCGTCTCCTTGTAGTGGGCAATCCGCCGCGTCAGAAAGTGGTTGTACGTCCACCGCCTTGCCCCCGCCCAGCGTACGAACACCGCCTCTTGTTCAGAAGTCGGCAGCAGCCGGTAGCGGTAGGCTTTCTTGTGGGCGCTCATCTGTTCGTAGTATACCACGTCGAAGAGGGTTTAACCGCATTGATATACGCTGCAACGCGCTTCACCGCCCGCCGCAAGCGGCGGGGTTCTCGCGCTACCGCACACCAAATAGAGGTACCGAAGCGATGCAGCTCGCTCGCCCGAGCGCCGACCAGCGCATGGCCGACCCACCGCCCACCGCGCGGCTCGGTGGGCTGGCGCTGGTGCGCCTCGTTGGGGCCACGCTGGCGGCCATCGCGCTTATCCTCTTCGTCGGGATCCTGTCCGAGCCCGTCCAGGCGCTGGCCAACGACAATGCCGTCTGGCAGCCCCTGATCGAGCGCTGGTACGGGGTTGGCCTCGTCGGCATTGTCGCGTTCCTGTTCCTCTTCCCCGACGGGCGCCTGGTCCCGCGCGGCGCGGGCCTGGCCCTGGGGCTCCTGGCCGCGTGGATGCTCGTCGCGGCGCTCGTCCCGGCCTGGCTCCCCTGGCGCAAGCCCCTGACCGCCGAGCTCGCGCAGGTCGGCCCCTGGCTCGCGGCTGGCGTCCTTGCCCAGGTCTACCATGATGGCCTCGGCCCAACTCTGGCGGCCCAGGCGCTGAAGGCCGGGGCCGCGCGCCACCTCGTGCGTGCCAGCCCCGATCTGGCCGAGCAGGTGCTCGGCGGGCTGGAGGCCGACCACAGCGCAGCCCTGGCCGAGGTGCGCCGCCTGGTCTACGACCTGCGCCCGCCGGCGCTGGACGAGCTCGGGCTCGCGGGTGCCCTGCGCGCCGCGGCCGCCCAGTTCGCTGCCCCCGGAGGTGCAACCCCGACCATCACCGTGAGCATCCCCGGCCAGCTGCCGTCCCTGCCGGCCGCGGTCGAGGTGGCCGCCTACCGCATCGCCTACGAGGCCCTCAGCAACGCCGTCCGCCACAGTGGGGCCCGGACAATCCATGTCACGCTGGCGTGCGGCGATGCGCTCTGCCTGACCGTCAGCGACGACAGGCACGGCATCGCGGTGGATGCGACGCCCGGAGTGGGGCTGCGCTCGATGCACGAGCGCGCCGCCGAGCTTGGCGGGACCTGCGCGCCTGGCCGGTCGGACAGTGGTGGAACCCAGATTCAGGTGTATCTGCCGACCCAATGGAAGGAGGCCCCCTGATGGAGCGGCTCCAGCTGCTGATCGCCGACGACCATGTGATCTTCCGCGACGGGCTGCGCACCCTGCTGCTCGGGGCGCCAGAGCTGGAGGTGGTCGGCGAGGCGACCACCGGTGAGGCGGCGGTGGAGCAGGCGGCGGCGCTGCAGCCGGACATGGTGGTGATGGACTTGCAGATGCCGGGGATGGGCGGGATCGAGGCGACCCGGCAGATTGTCGCCGCAAGCCCGCACATCTGGGTGCTGGTGGTGACGATGTTCGAGGACGACCACACCGTGTTCGCGGCGATGCGGGCCGGCGCGCGGGGCTACCTGCTGAAGGGCGCGGGCCACGACGAGATGCTGCGGGGGATCCGGGCGGTGGGCCACGGCGAGGCGATCTTCAGCCCGGGCATCGCCGACCGGATGATGCGCTACTTCGCCACCATCCCTACCGAGGTGCCGCGCACCGTGCTGCCAGAGCTGAGTGACCGCGAGCGCGAGGTGCTCACCCTGATTGCTCAGGGCGTCAACAACGCAGAGATCGCGGCGCGCCTGGTGCTGAGCCCAAAGACGGTACGCAACCACATCACCAACATCCTCAGCAAGCTGCAGGTATCCGACCGCGCCCAGGCGATTGTGCGCGCCCGCAACGCGGGCATGGGGTAGGATTTGCTCGTCCCGCTATGGTGAACCACCTTCAGGCGCTGGTCAGCCTTCTCGTTAGCGGCAAGCCGGTACTGCCTGAAGTGGGCCAGCGCCGTCTCACGCCTGCGGTGTTTTTGTGCCGTCGGTGCTGTCCGCGGCCGTGTCGCTCAGGGCTTCGCGCCTACCAGGAGCACGATGTCATGGAATTGAGACTCGCGCTTGTGAGCACCGCCGGCCCCGCCGACTGCCGCCGAGACGACCACGGCTACCAGCGCCTCCTGTAGGTTCTTAGAGCAGCCCCCGATCGCGCGCCCGGGCGATCGCCTGCGCCCGCCGGTTCGCGCCCAGCTTGGCGTAGAGGTTGCGGATGTGGGTCTGCACCGTGTTGATGCTGATCGTCAGCTCCTGGGCGATCCGCTCGTAGCGGTAGTCCTGTGCGAGCAGGCTGAGCACGTTGCGCTCCTGATGCGTCAGCGCGACCTCGG
>JAAXUL010001042.1 GCA_013336035.1 Chloroflexales bacterium | reverse complement strand
GCTGGCCGCGCCGACGGCGCGCTGCCCCGCCTGGCCGCAGTACGTCCGCGTGGATGTCGGCCTCGAGTCGCCGGTCTGGGTTGATCAATCTGTCGTCTCGCCGCTCGCCGACCTCGCTGGGCTCCCACCAGATACGGAGCAGCCGAGCTGCATGCTGCCGTACCCGGCGGTGGCGATCCACAGCATCACCGTGACGCGGCCGCAGGGAACCTCGGTCGTCGCGTTCACGGTGAGCAATATCGGCAACCTCGAGCTGACCATCAAGCTCGTCGAGGTCCGTATTCGGGACAGCGCGGGCGTCGACCACTACGGGCCGATGCTCGGTGACACCCCCATCGGGACGGTCCTGGCGGCGGGTGGCTCGACACCGATCGAGCTGTCGATGGACCTGCCAGCCGGGGTGTATCCGGTCGATGTCACCCTGTCTCCCCCGGACGCGGAGCCAGTCACCGTGCCGCTGCCGAGCGTGCCAGCCGAGCGTGGCATGGTCCACGTTGTGCCGCCAGGGTTACGTTACCCGCCGGGGGCTCACCGTGGCCCCCAACTCGTCCGCGGAGGCCGGTAGCGCGCCGGCCACCCAGGAGTGAACGCGATGCAAAACCGAGACATCACCTTCCTGTTCGACCCGCCGCCGCTCGAGGCGATCGCCGCCGTGGTCCACCAGTTCAACCCGGCCATCACGGCCGAGCAGGTGGCGTCTACCACCGCGCTCATCCGGGATCTCGTCGGCGATCTGCCGCTGACGCTGGCGCACAAGCGCGCCTACGACGTGTACAGCGGCCAGCACTACCTGGCCTTGCGGCGGGCCATGATCGAGGAGGCGGTGGCCACCCGCTCCTGGCCGCAGCTGGTAGCCGCCCTCGCCCCGCTCGCCTACGACGGGCCGGCGATCTGCGCCTTCGTCCAGGACCGGCTCGGCGTCCTCACCGTGCGGTTCGCGCCGCCCCCGCCGCTCCCGCAATGACCACGGACAACCCATCACCCCTGGAGCGCCCGGTTCGGCAAACCGGGCGCTTCCGTTTGCCACCGGAGCGCCCCGTGTCCACCGCAGCCCCATCCGCGCAGAGCGTCGCCGACGTGCCGATCGCGGCCATCGTCACGGGCCTGAACAACCGCACGGTGTTCAAGGAAGGCTCCCTCGAGGAGCTGGCCGAGAGCATTCGCGAGCACGGGCTGATTCAGCCCGTCACCGTGCGGCCCCTCGGCGCCCGCCAGTATCAGCTCGTCGCCGGCGAGCGGCGCATGCGCGCCGTGACGCTCCTGGGCTGGGCGACGATCCCGGCCATCGTGCGTGAGCTGACCGACCAGCAGGCCCGCGCCATCACCCTCATCGAGAACACCCACCGTGAGGACGTGGACCCCATCGACGAGGCGGGCGGCTACCAGGCCTACATGGATGAGTTCGGCGTGGATGTGCCCGGGGTCGCGCAAGCGGCCAACGTGCCCACCGTGCGCGTCTACAAGCGCCTGGAGCTGCTCAAGCTCATCCCCAAGGTGCAGGAGCGGGTGCGCAAAGAGCCGCAGCTGCTCACCCTGTTCGAGCTGATGACAATCCTCGACGCCAACCGGCAGGCCCTCGCCCTCACGGTGCTGGCCAGCCGGAGTCGCCCGCCGACCATCGCGGAGTGGCGCCGCGTGGTCACCGACCTGAAAGGAGCGCAGGACCGTGAAGACGGCACCCAGGGCGCGCTGTTTACCGCCGAGCAGCTTGCCGAGATGTGGGTGGAGAAGTTCGAGGCCTCCGCGGCCACGGGCGAGAAGGCGCGACGGGCGGTGCTGCCCATCGATGCCCGCTTCCCCACGCCCAGGGTGAAGGACCGGCGCCAGTGGCTCGCCAACCAGGCGAAGGACTGGGCCGACGAGCTCCGGGTGGCCGGCTTCGAGGAAGGCGCCGCCGCCATCCTGACCTTCACCGAACAATGTATCCGCGACAACCGGCTGGAGGCCGACGAGTCGCAATGGAGCGAGCACTTTGTCTAGCGGAGGAAGGGGTCGGGATGCGTTAGGGCCCCGGTCTGATTAAGGTTGGCAACTCCGCAAAGTCCTGGGACCGGCTGAGGCTCGCCACCAGGGTCACCAGCTCTGCCAGCGGGGCAATGAACCGTCGGGTGCGGAGATCGATCCATCCGCCTTCCACCTCCACCGTCGCCGCCACTGGCCCGCGGGCGCACTGCACCTCCTGCCGAAAGCGCCAATGGGACCCGTCGGCAGAACTGCCACTCAGCTGCAAGGAGACCGTGATCGTTTCGCCCAGCATAACTTCCCGATAGAAGCGACTGTCTTCGCGCAGGAGCACGGGCCCAAACCCGTGTTCCTCGAACCGGGAGAGCGGAAAGCCCTGATCGACCAACCAGGCCAGCCGCGTGTCGGTGGCATAGTCGGCATAGGCGGTACTCCGCACATGCCGATTCGGGTCCAAATCAGCCCACCGCACCTCAAACGTCTTGCGATAGTCCCTCGGGTCCATGCACCGCTCCTTCGCCGCTCAGCATACGCGCGAGCGCTCGTCCACCGCGTGTTGCTCATTGCGCCCCATGGTCCACCGATTCGTGTGCTGCGTCAATCCGCGCGGAGTTCGTGCCCCAAGGTCTCGGGAAAGCGTGCGAATCCCGCCATACCCAATCCGCCACGCGACCGTAGCGACATTCCGGGTCGCCCATGGTCGCGTATTCCGAGGAGCCCGCCCGTGTCCACCCAACCCACCGACCTGGATCACCTGCGCCACCTGGCGCAGCACGCGGAGGCCGCCGAGGCCAGCCGCGCCCGCCAGCGCGAGCTTGAGGAGAAGGCATGCGCCGAGCAGGCCCACCGGCTTGCCGTCGCCAAGCTCACCGAGGCCTTCGAGCTGCTCTTCGGCCCGCGCACCGCAGCGCGACTCGGCATCACGTTCGTCTACGACGACTGGCGCGAGCGGGCGGTGGCCCGCTACATCGCCGACGGCGAGGAGCGCCACCTGCTCTATGACCACCAGAGCGCCAGCGTCTGCATCTACCAGGCATACGCACGCGCCCAGATCAATCAGATCCGCTGCGGCACGCTGCCGAAGCGATTCGCCGAGGCCGACGCCGAGCGGCAGCGTGAGCGGGCCGACCAGCTCATCCTGGCCCTGGCCAAAACCTTCGCGCCCGACGAGGCCGAGGAGGCGTAGCAACGATGTTCATCTACCCCGA
>JAAXUL010000288.1 GCA_013336035.1 Chloroflexales bacterium | reverse complement strand
GCCCGCGGCTGGTCGCGGCGCCGGCGACCTGCTGCGCATCCTCTACTGGCAGGCCCCCACGATGCTCAACACCCACCTCGCGACAGGCACCAAGGATTTTGACGCCTCGCGGCTGATCCTCGAGCCCCTGGCGGCGATCGGCCCCGACGGCAAGCCCGTCCCGCTGCTGGTCGAGGCGATCCCCACCCGCGAGAATGGCGGCATCGCCGAGGACCTGAGCTCGATCACATGGAAGCTGCGCGAGGATATCAAGTGGTCCGACGGCAGCCCGCTCACGGCCGCCGACGTGGTCTTCACCTACGACTACTGCGCCGACAAGGCCACGGCCTGCACGACCTCGACCGTGTTCCAGGGCATCAAGTCGGTCGAGGCGATTGATGACTATACGGTGAAGATCACCTGGGAGGCGCCCACCACTAACCAGTACAAGACCTTCACCAGCCAGAACGGTCGCATCCTGCAGAAGGCGCAGTTCGACGGCTGCATCGGCGCGGCGGCCTCGACTGTCGCCAAGTGTCAGACCGCTAACCTGGCGCCGATCGGCACCGGCCCCTACAAGCTGGTCGAGTTCAAGCCCGGCGATGTGGCGCTCTATGAGCTCAACGAGAACTACCGCGACCCCGACAAGCCCTTCTTCAAGCGCGTCGAGCTGAAGGGCGGCGGCGACGCCCCCTCGGCGGCCCGCGCCATCTTCCAGACCGGCGAGACCGACTGGGCCTGGAACCTCCAGGTCGAGGCCGCGGTGCTCAAGCAGCTGGTGGAGCAGGGGGGCCAGGGCAAGCTGGTGACCTATAACACCTCCAATGTCGAGCGCGTCCTGATCAACTTCACCAACCCTGACCCGGCCCTCGGCGCCGAGCGCAGCCAGCTGAGCCAGCCCCACCCCTTCCTGACCGACCTGAAGGTGCGGCAGGCCCTGGCCAAGGCGATCGACCGCCAGGCCATCGCCGAGCAGCTCTACGGCCCGACCGGCTACCCCACCTGCACGTTCCTCTGGTACGCGCCCTACGCCGCTAGCATCAACGAGATCTTCCAGGGCTGCGCCCAGGACATTGAGGGTGCCAACGCGCTGCTCGACGAGGCCGGCTGGGCGCGTGGCAGCGATGGGGTGCGCGCGAAGGACGGCAAGCGCCTGAGCGTGCTGTTCCAGACCAGCGTCAACACCCTGCGCCAGAAGACCCAGGAGCTGATCAAGGCCAACTGGGAGGCGATCGGGGTCGAGGTCGAGCTGAAGAGCGTCGATGGCGGCGTCTACTTCGCGAACGACGCGGGCAACCCCGATAATCTCAGCCACTTCTTCGCCGATATCCAGATGTACACCACCGGCGCCACCGACCCCGACCCGACGGCCCACCTCTGCGGATGGATCTCGTCCGAGGCGTCCCAGGCCGAGAATGAGTGGCGGGGCGGCAATAACATTCGCTGGCAGAACGCGGACTATGACGCGCTCTGCACGCAGCTGCAGAGCGAGACCGACGAGGCCAGGCGCATCGAGATCGTTAAGCAGATGGACGCGCTGATCGTCAGCGATGTGGCGCAGATCCCGCTGGTGGCCCGCCCGCGCGTGGCCGGCGCGAACAAGGATCTGAAGGGCTATAACCCCTCGGGCTGGGACTCGGAGCTCTGGGATATCGCCAACTGGTATAAATAGCCGCCTGACCGAGCGGACAGAGCGCGCCAGGGTCTGCGTGGGGAGGGCATGGCCCTCCCCTCCCGAGTTGTTATTAGCAAAAAAAGAGGCTGTATGGGCAGCTACATTGTGCGCCGTCTGCTTTTTGCTATTCCTACCCTGCTTGGGATCAGCCTGGTGATCTTCATGGTGCTCGCCCTGGCGCCGGGCGACCCGCTGGCGCAGTTCGCCGCCGACCCCTCGGTGCCGCCGGATGTGCGCGAGCAGATCCGCGAGTCGCTGGGCCTGAACGACCCCGCGTATGTGCGCTACTTCAAGTGGCTGACGGCGATGGCGCGCGGCGACTGGGGCTTCTCGTTCGGCAGCCGCATGCCGGTGCTCGACCTGATCGGTCAGCGCCTGCCCCAGACCCTGCAGGTGATCGGCGTGGCCTATATCCTCTCGATCATGATCGCCATCCCGATCGGGATCATCTCGGCCGTGCGGCCCTACTCGCTCTTTGATCATGTCGCCACCACCTTCGCCTTTATCGGCTTCTCGGTGCCGACCTTCTTCACCGGCCTGCTGCTGATCCTGGTCTTCTCGGTGCGGCTGCGCTGGCTGCCCTTCATCTATAGCTCGACCCTCGAGGTGACCAGCCTGGAGAGCTTCTTCCAGCAGGCGCGGCAGATGATCATGCCGGTGATGGTGCTGGCCCTGTTCCAGACCGGCACGCTGACGCGGTTTGTGCGCGCCGCGATGCTCGAGAACCTGCCCATGGACTACACCCGCACCGCGCGCGCCAAGGGGCTTGGCGAGCGGGTGGTGGTGATGCGCCATGTGCTGCGCAACAGCCTGATCCCGGTGGTGACGCTGATCGCGCTCGGGGTGCCCACAGTCTTCACCGGCGCGATCGTGACCGAGCAGATCTTTCGCATCAATGGGATCGGCGAGCTGCTGATCAAGTCGATCCAGAACTCGGATACGCCGGTGGTGATGGCGATCACCTTCATCTTTGCGGTCCTGGTGGTCATCTTCAACCTGGTCGCCGACGTGCTCTATGGCGTCCTCGACCCGCGGATCCGCTTCGACTAGGGGAGGGGTGGCAGTATGTCGGAGGCGAACCCGTCCCTTGAGACGACCTCCCCGTCGGCGCCGCCCACGGCGCTATCTCTGGCCGAGATCGCCCGCCCGCCGCGCACGCTGCTGGGCGATGCCTGGCGGCGCTTCCGCAGGCACCATATGGCGATCCTCGGCGTGGTGGTCTTTATCAGTCTCATCTTCGCCGTGACCCTCGGCCCGCTCTTCTACCAGGCCGACCCGGGCAAGATCGATTTCGGGAAGAGCATGCTCGCGCCGAGCGCGGCCAACCCGCTGGGCACCGACGACCTGGGCCGCGATATGCTGGCCCGCGTGCTGCTCGGCGGCCGGGTCTCGCTCGCGGTGGGCGTCGCGGCTATGCTGATCTCGATCACGATTGGCACGCTGATCGGGGCGCTGGCCGGGTTCCTCGGCGGGCGCGCCGATAGCATCCTGATGCGCCTCACCGACCTCTTCCTCGCGCTGCCGGTGGTGCCGCTGCTGCTGCTGCTGATCTTTCTCTTCCGCGACAGCCTGCGCGGCGTCTTTGGCCCCGAGACGGGCATCTTCGTGCTGATCGTCACCGTGATCGGCATCCTGAACTGGATGACCGTCGCCCGCCTGGTGCGCAGCTCCTTCCTCTCGCTGAAGCAGAAGGAGTTCGTCGAGGCCGCCCGCGCCCTCGGCGTCAGCGAGGCGATGATCATGTTCCGCCACATTCTGCCGAACGCGCTCGGCCCGATCATCGTCGCCGCGACCCTCGGCGTCGGCGCGGCGATCATCACCGAGTCGGTGCTCTCGTTCCTCGGCCTCGGCTTCCCGCCCGATACGCCGACCTGGGGGCGCCTGCTCTTCGACGGCCAGAACTTTCTTGACCTGGCCCCCTGGATGGTGCTCTGGCCGGGCTTTCTGATCTTCCTCACCGTGCTGAGCATCAACTATATCGGCGACGGCCTGCGCGACGCGCTCGACCCGCGCGCCAGGATCTAGCGGCCACCGTCGCGCCGCGATGCTACAATGGGCCCCATGCCAGAACCTCGCCGCAAGAGCCAGCCAGAACATCGCCGTCGCTCGCGAGGCCCGCTGCTCTGGGGCCTCCTGCTCGTCGCCCTCGTGGTCGCCTACCTGCTGAGCAGCGGCGCGATCAGCGTCAGCGGGCTGCTCGCCCGGGCCGGCATCGACCCGGGGTCGGTCGGGCTGGCGACCACCCCGGCGCCCGCCGCCGCTGCGGAGAGCGCCGAGGGCAGCATTGAGGTCTTCTTCACCACCCCCGAGCTGGTCTACCCCGACGTGCCCCGCGACCGCATCCCGCCCGCGCCCGAGCGGGCCCTGCTGGCCGATATCGAGACGGCCACACGCAGCATCGAGCTGGCCAGCTTCGAGTATAACCTGACCAGCGTGGCCGAGGCCCTGGCCCGCGCCGCCTCGCGCGGGGTCGCGGTGCGCCTGGCCCTCGACCGCGAGAGCCTCGACAGCCCGGTGATGGCCAGGTGGGCCGGCATCGTCGAGGACGCGGGCATCCCGGTCAGCTGGGAGGAGAGCGACGCCTTCATGCACAGCAAGTTCGTGATCGTCGACGACCGGCTGGTCTGGACCGGCTCGTGGAACGCGACGATCAACGACACCTACCGCAACAACAATAACCTGCTGCGTATCACCGTGCCCGCCCTGGTCGAGAACTACGCCGCCGAGTTCGAGCGCATGGGCGCGGGCGAGTTCGGCGCCAGCAAGGGCGGGCAGACGCCCTACCCCCTGGTGCGCATGGCCGGCGTGACGGTCGAGAGCTACTTCTCGCCGCGCGATCGGGTGCGCTCGCGGGTGGTGGACTGGGTTGACCGGGCGAGGGCAAGCGTCGAGGTGCTGGCCTTCTCGTTCACCGACGACGAGATCGGCGACGCCCTGATCGCCCGCCACGAGGCCGGGCTGCCGGTGCGGGTCGTCTTCGAGGCCCGCAACGCCGATGGCTCGGGCTCGGAGTATGGGCGCCTGCGGCGGCGGGGCCTCGCTGTGCTCGAGGACGGCAACTGCTACACGATGCACCACAAGGTGATCATCATCGACCGACGCGTGGTGATCACCGGGTCGTACAACTTCACCAGGCGCGCCGAGGAGGTCAATGACGAGAACACCATGGTGATTGACGACCCGGCCATCGCCCAGGCCTACCTGGCCGAGTTCGAGCGGGTCTACGCCCAGGCCCAGAGCCCGCCGCGCTGCGCGGATTAGCGGCAGGGGGCCAGGGGCCACAAGATCAGTCTAACGACGGAGGGGCAGGCCAGGAACCAGGGGCGCGAGCCAGGCGTCTATTCTGTACAACACATCTCTAGCAGACGGAGGGGCCGAGCGGCCCCTTCGGCGCGCTATAGAAAGGGTACGACGATGGCTCGCACACCAACATCACAGCGGCGCGCATGGCGCCTGCCCATAGGTCTGCTCATGGCGGCCCTCATTGCCGCCGCCATTGTCCCGGCCTTTGCCCAGGATGGGCCCCCGGCCGAGCCGCTGCTGCCCAACACTGAGCCCGTGGCGCTCGCCGAGCCCGCGGCGGCCCTGAGCGAGGAGGAGGCCGTGGCGGCGGCCCTGGCCGAATACGCGGCCAACAGCGAGGCGGTCGCCGCGCTGGCCGCCCTGCCGGCCGACGCCTTCGCCCTGAGCGAGCGCCTGACCTTCCTGCCCCAGCTGCTGACCGGCGGCGGGGTGAGCATCCCGCCCGACCAGAACCCGACGCCCGAGCCGCGCCCCGAGCGCTCGGCCGATGTGGCGGTGACGGTGCGAGCGACGCCAAGCATCTTTGTGCGGCCGGGCGACCTGATCACCTACACCTTCACCCTGCGCAACCTGGGGGACGGCGAGGCCCGCGAGACGAAGGTCTACGCCCCGGTGAACCGCCAGCAGGTGACGCCGATCAGCACGAGCCTCAACAGCGGCGCGGGCGACTGGCTGAGCGAGAATAGCCAGGAGCGCTTCGTGGTGACCTTCGGGCCGCTGGCGAGGGGCGCGACCCGCAGCGGCAAGGTCGTCGTGCGGGTCGCGAGCGGCCTGCCGATCCAGCCGGCCGACCCGATCCGGATCGAGCTGCGGGCCCGCTACACCTGGCGCGACGGCAACAGCGGCGGCGACCGGCGCACCAACTGGGCCCCCGTGCTGGTGGGCAGCGGCCCTGTCCACGCCGACTTCGTCTGGGTGCGGGTCACCCCCGACCGCGGCCCAGCGGGGACGACCCACGCCTTCTTCAGCAACCGCTTCCTGCCCGGCGAGACGGTCTCGGCCTGGGTGAATGTGAGCCGGGGCTCCGATGGGGTGCGCGCCCTGAGCGTGCGCGGCACGGCCAACGCTAACGGCGAGGTCGAGCTGCGCGTGCGCAGCACCGACACCGACCCCGACCTGCCGAGGGGCACGCACCAGATCGTGCTCGCCGGACAGCGCAGCGGCCTCCAGGGCGTGATCGACTTCATCGTGCAGTGAGGGCTGAAATTTCGCCGGAGGGTTTGCAAAGGCCCCGCGGCTGCGGTACTATACCGCTGACGCGGGGCTGTAGCTCAGCTGGATAGAGCACCGACCTTCTAAGTCGATGGTCGTGCGTTCGAGTCGCACCAGCCCCGCCACCTAAAACCTGGCAATTTGAGGAATGCCCCCGGCGTTTCAGAGAAATGCCCCCGGCGTTTTGGAAAATCAACCCCCTGTTGATACGCTCAAGACGCCGGGGGCAGGCAAACATGCACCACCTCGGGTATTTCTCAGGTTGCCGGTTCCTCATCAGCACCGATCCGGCTCGACCTCGACGCCGCGCACGCAGCCCTTGGCCAGACCTACTGGGCGGCGGGGGCGCCAGCGCTTCAGGGATCCTCGCCACCAGGGTCTGCGGGCTGACCGGCTTGGCGAGGTAGGCGGTGGCCCCGGCGGCCAAGCAGCGCTCACGGTCGCCCGGCATCGCCAGCGCCGCCAGCGCAATGATCGGCAGGCTGGCCGTGAAGCGGCTGCCTTGGCCGGACGCGCTCTCCAGGCTGACGCTGGCGTCACGCAGCCGCACGTCTCGGAGACGGTTCAGCCGTCGCGCCAGAGACAAGCCGCGCGGCTTTAGCCGCCGCGGTTCATGGCCGCTTTTATCCCTCGGTGGACGACCACGTCGCTGCCCAGATCGCGCAGGTAGCGGGTGATCTGCCCTGGCGCCTCCACTGCGGTCCAGCCGTAGAGCTCCTCCGCGCCTCGGTTCCAGAAGAGGATGCGGCCATCCAGGTCCCGAATGATGACGTGCGCCAGATCCAGCGCTCGGCGAGAAGATTGGGGGCCCGCGGCAAGTCCAGTCCTCAGCTCACCGCTTTCTTCACGAGCGCGCCGATCCTTGCCTCTTCGGCGGCAGTCAGCTCCGTCAGCGCGAAGGCGATCGGCCACAGGTGACCTTCGTCGAGGTTCGCCGCGTCGTTGAAGCCGAGCGTCATGTACCTCTCTTTGAACTTGTCCCCGCCGCGGAAGAAACAGACGACCTTGCCGTCCTTGGCATACGCGGGCATCCCGTACCAGAGCTTCGGCGAGAGGACTGGCGCGCTGGCTTTGATGATCTCATGGAGCCGCTCACCTATGGCGCGATACGGTCCCGGCATGGCGGCGATGGCCGCGAGCACGGCGCTTTCCCCGTCCACCTTGTCCGCGCGCGGGCCGGAGCGCGCGGCCGCCTTCTTCGCGGCCTGCTCGGCGGCGCTCGTGGCGGACTCCTGCGTGCCCTTCTGTGTAGGTTTCCTCTCAGCCATCTGTCCTCCCAGTCAAAGGTCACGCGAGTGACCCAGGCGCATTCCTCGTGTGGCCGGCCGGCGGCACGGGGAACACTATCGGTTAGTACCCCTGAGGCATCGGCTCGCCGGTCTCCAGCAGCGTCTTCATGTTGCTGAGGATCCACGTCCAGCCGCCGCCCTGCAGGCCCTGGTAGGTGGCCGTCTCGCCCTGGAAGTCCTCGTGCACCACAGTGACCTTCGTCACGCCCCCGGGCATCGCTTCCAGCTCCCACGTCACTTTCGTGGGCGCGTCTTCGTTCATCGGTGGCCAGAGGGAGTGGTAGGTGTGCACCAGCCTGTTGGGCGGCTCGGACGCCACCACCTCACCCTCCACAATCGGCGAGCCGTTCGGCATGTGGTAGGTGAAGGGCGAGCTGACGCTGAGGTCGGTCTTGAGCGTACTGCCATAGTAGTAGCGAGAGGTGAACTCTGGCTTCGTGATCGCCTCCCACACGCGCTCCCGCGGCGCCTGGATGATGATCTGATACACGAGCTTGGGATGTGAATCGGTAGCCATACCATTTCCTCCTTCAAGCGCGGTTTTGAGATCGGCCAGGGCGCTCGCCCGCACGGCCGAGTACTTGTTGATCCAGCGGTCCGAGATGAGCTGGATCGGGACCGAATTCAGGTAATGTAATCTCTCGCGGCCCACCTTGCGCGTAGTGATCAGTCCAGCTTCCCCCAGCAAGCGCAGGTGCTTCATCACGCCGAAGCGCGTCATCGGCAACTCCGAGTCCAGCTCGGTGAGCGTACGGCCGTCACGCTCGAAGAGGAGGTCGAGGAGCCGCCGGCGGGTGGGGTCGGCGAGGGCGCGAAAGACGGCTTCATCTTCCATGGGCACATTATATGTGACCCATAGGTCACATGTCAAGACGAAATCCGCGCCCAGTACCGTTTCAGCAGCCTTGTAATGCGCGGTCAAGGCTGTGGCAAGCCGCTCTTTTCCGCGTCACAGTGCGGTAGGGCAAGCCTGAGTAGCGCTAGCGCGCACTACAGAGCACAAGACTTGTTTTGAGCGCCGCATTCCCCCGCCGCCTCAAGGCGGCGGGGGAATGGCGGAGGTTTTATGGGTGAAGCAGATCGCTGAAGGAGCCGCCCTAAGGAAGGACCGCTCATAAGAAAGGAAGGACCGCTCATAAGAAAGGAAGGACCGCTCATAAGAAAGGAAGGACCAGTCATAAGAAAG
>JAAXUL010001041.1 GCA_013336035.1 Chloroflexales bacterium | reverse complement strand
GAGACTGAGACGCACGAAGCAGCGCAGCCACTCCGGTTGCAGGGGGAGCGCCATGGTGGCGACGCGTGCGCCGCTCAGGGGCGCTGTGAACTCGAGCCAAGACTCCAGGTCGCGGCCGCTGAACTCGGCCAGCACGTTGCCGGTGAAGGGCGTCTCGGTCTGCAGCGGCACCCGCAGAAGCAGTTCGCCGTCCTTCCACTCCGCGGTCAGTTTCGCCGTGTCAAAAGCCGCTGTCGCCTCCGCGCTGCCGACTTACGATGAGTTTCCCTTCGAGCGCGAGCGGGCCAAGCTGTGTATGCGGGGCTGCCGGGCGCCCGCGCCCGGCGCGGCAGACTACTCAGCGCAGCGAAGGGCGCAGGCTGCGGGTGCGGTCTGCGCCATTTATCTTAGCCGCGAAGGCCGTCGTGGAGCCTCTGCCGCAGCGTACCAGCAGCCAGCCGAGCCAGCCGAGCAGCAGGGCCAGCGCCACCATCAGGAAATCAAGCCAGATCAGCCAATCGAATATCTCAGCCTCGCCGCGGCCAAGCCGGGAACGGATCATCGAATTGCGCCCACTCCTCGGGTTCCAGCGCCAGCTCCGCATCGGAGAGCAAGCAGGAGTCGAGCGCCGCGCGCAGCCCCGCCTCATCCACCTTGACGCCGATAAAGACCAGCTCCTGGCGACAGTCGCCGACGCTATCGTCCCAGTAGCGATCCAAGTAGGCGGCAGTCTGCTCGCCCTGCGGCCACTCGGCGCGTGGGATGGCGGCCAGCCAGGTTGCCCCGGCGCCCATCGCCAGGTAGCGCCCGGTCTTCTGGAGCTGCCCCGATCGCCAGACGCGGCTGGCCAGCCAGAAGGTACCCTTCGCACGCAGCACCTGCTGGAGCGCGTTGCCATAGAGCACAGCGCGCAGGCGGGCCGGGTGGAAGGGCCGCCGCGCGCGGTAGACAAAGCTGCGGATGCCGTACTCCTCGGTCTCGGGGATATGCTCACCACGCAGCTCCTTGAGCCAGCCCGGCGAGTTGCGGATACGCTCCATATCGAAGCGACCGGTGTGGAAGATCAGGTCGAGCGGGATCTGGCCGTGCTCGGCGCGCACCAGGTGGGCCTCGGGGTTGAGCGTACGCAGCAGCGCCTCGGTGCGGGCTAGGTCGTGCGGGTGGGCCAGGTCAGCCTTGTTCAGCACGATCACATTGGCGCACTCAACCTGCTCGATCAGCAGGTCGGCCAGGGCGCGGCTATCCTGCGGCCCCATCGCCATCCCTTCCTCGCGCAGGTTGCGGGCCGAGATATAGTCGCGCAGAAAGCTGGCGCTATCCACCACCGTGACAAGGGTGTCGAGCTGGGCAATATCGCTCAGGCTGGCACCTGTGGCAAAGGGGAAGGTGAAGGTCATTGCCACCGGCAGCGGCTCGGAGATGCCAGATGACTCGATCAGCAGGTAGTCGAAGCGTCCCTCCTGGGCGAGGCGGCCAACCTCCTGGAGCAAGTCGTCGCGCAGGGTGCAGCAGATGCAGCCGTTGGTCATTGCGATCAGCTTCTCGTCGGTGCGGCTGAGCGCGGCACCCTCGGCGACGAACTGGGCATCGACGTTGACCTCGCTCATATCGTTGACGATCACGGCCACCCGCTTGCCGGCGCGGTTGTGCAGCACGTGGTTGAGCAGGGTCGTCTTGCCGGCGCCGAGGAAGCCCGAGAGCACGGTGACGGGTAGCTTACTCATCGCTCGACATCCTTCAGTGTCAGGCTGCGGTCGCGCAGGGCGGCCAGCAGGCCCTTCTTCTGCACCTCGCGCAGGCCAGCGGTCGAGAGGCGCAGGCGCACATAGCGCTGCTCCTCGGGCAGCCAGACGCGGTGATAGTGCAGGTTCGGTTCCCAGCGACGGTTGGTGCGGCGCTTCGAGAACGAGACATGGTGGCCAAACGCGGGCTGGCGGCCGGTGAGCACGCAGCGTCGTGCCATGGTGGAACCTCCTGGGAGCAGGTTACTCCACCCAGAGCGAGCGGGCGCGGGGGCCGCGGTCGCTGGCTTCCACCAGCAGCCGAACTTGGTCGCCCTCGCGCAGCCCGGCGTCGCGGAAGAGGCTGTGGTGGACATAGACATCGAAGCCATCGGGTTCCACCCGTGCGAAAAGGAAGCGCCCGGCTGGGTCGATACGCAGCACGCGGGCCGGAACGGGAGTGTTTGGCACGCGCCCGGTATAGGGGTTGTGCGCAGAGCGCGGGGGGCTGGTGCGCGCTCTGGCCGCGCCGTCTCGGCTGGCAGTTGATGCGCCAGAGGTGCTGCCTGCCCCGCTCACATCGTGCGGGCACGGGCCGGGCGGCAACGGGTGGCCGTTCTTGCGCGCCCGACGCTGGGCCGGGCAGCGGGTCGGCTCGTTGGTGAAGCCCTTGTCGGCGTAGAACTCCTGCTCACCCGCAGTGAAAACAAAGCGGCCCCCACACTCCCGGCAGGCGATCTCTTTATCGATGTAGCTCATTGGAACCTCTGGGCTGCGCACCATAGCACCGATGCGAACAAGCGGCTAATGAAGGGTTGTGTTATACATGAAAGACGCTATCATTGCGGGTGTTGCCTTGGCGATCCGGAGTGTATTTATAAATGATAGATTATATCAATCATGTTGTCAAGCAAATAAATGGAAGCCAACGAGGTTACTCGAAGCTACTCTAGAGGCAGCGTTTACGCGCGTCGGCGCTGGTGCCACCAGGTGCCGAGATAGGCCACAACACAGACGATCAGCAGGATGCTAGAGAGCAACAGCATCGTGCTGCGGATGATAATCGAGGCGATATGAGAGGGCTGTTCGCCGCGCAACAGCGCTTGCAGCAGGGGCAGCACATGGAGCGAGAGCAGGATACCCAACAAAGAGAGGCCTGTGACCCCGCGCAGCGCGGATCGGTGGTAGACCGGTTCGAGTGCGATAAAACCCAGAATCGTGATCGGCATACTGAAGACCAGCGGTATGGTTCCGCTAGCACCCCGCAGGTTGATAATATAGCGCCCAACCATGCCTACCAGAAACATCAGAATGCCCAGCCAGAGGATGATCCGTGGCAGATTGCGGAACATGATGCGATCCTTGACATGGCTGAGGAGGCGGCCAAAGCCCAGGAAATGTCTGGCACGAAGATCAATGAGATCCTCGCGTACTTGCGCGAGAAAGGTGTCGAAGACAAGGACATCAAGGTGGAGTA
>JAAXUL010001040.1 GCA_013336035.1 Chloroflexales bacterium | reverse complement strand
GAGAAGGTCGGCGTGATCCGCGTGCGCCTCTACCGCCCCTTCGCCGCCGACGCCTTCGTGGCCGCCCTGCCCAAGACCACCCGCGCCATCGCCGTCCTCGACCGCACCAAAGAGCCCGGCAGCTCCGGCGAGCCCCTCTTCCTCGATGTGGTCTCGGCCGTCTATAACATCACCAGCAGCTTCGCCCAGACCCCGATCATCGTCGGCGGCCGCTACGGCCTCTCCTCCAAGGAGTTCACGCCGGGCATGATCAAGGCGGTCTACGACGAGCTGACCAAGCCCAGCCCGAGCACTGGCTTCACCATCGGCATCAACGACGATGTCACCGGCACGAGCCTCACATACGACTCCAGCTTCAGCGTCGAGCCCGAGAGCACCGTGTGCTGTGTCTTCTGGGGCCTCGGCGCCGACGGCACGGTGGGCGCGAACAAGAACAGCATCAAGATCATCGGCGAGGAGACGCCCAACGACGCCCAGGGCTACTTCGTCTACGACTCGAAGAAGTCGGGCTCGTACACGATCTCGCACCTGCGCTTCGGCCCCACGCCGATCCGGGCGCCCTACCTGATCAGCGATGGCCAGGCCCACTTTGTGGCCTGCCACCAGTTCAGCTTCCTCGAGCGCGTCGATGTGCTGCGCTACGCCCGCCCCGGCGGCGTCTTCCTGCTCAACAGCCCCTGGGGCCCCGATGAGATCTGGGCCAAGATGCCCGCCGAGGTGCGCGCCGCCATTCGCGCCAAGGGCCTGCACCTCTGGGTGATCGACGCCACCAGCGTCGCCAACGCTACCGGTATGCGCGGCCGCATCAACACGGTCATGCAGACCTGCTTCTTCGCTATCTCCGGCATCCTGCCCCGCGACGAGGCCATCGCCCAGATCAAGCACAGTATCAAGAAGACCTACGGCCGCCGCGGCGACGCCGTCGTCAAGCAGAACTTCATGGCCGTGGATCAGACCCTCGAGAACCTCCACGAGGTCACGATCCCCGAGGTCGAGCCCGAGCTGAACGGCATCCACGTGCGCCCGCCCGTCTCGTCCGACGCCCCGCCCTTCGTGCGCGACGTCCTCGGCCAGATGATCGCGCTGCACGGCGATGACCTGCCCGTCAGCCAGATGCCCTTCGACGGCACCTACCCCACCGGCACGACCAAGTACGAGAAGCGCAACATCGCCACCGAGATCCCGGTCTGGGAGCAGGACATCTGCATCCAGTGCAACAAGTGCGCCTACGTCTGCCCCCACGCCGTGATCCGGCCCAAGGTCTACCCCGCCGAGGCGCTCGCCGGCGCCCCCGCCACCTTCAAGAGCGTGGACGCCCGCTACAAAGAGCTGCCCGGCCAGAAGTACACGCTCCAGGTCGCCCCCGAGGACTGCACCGGCTGCGCCCTCTGCGTCGAGGTCTGCCCCGTGAAGGACAAGCGCCAGACCGGGCGCAAGGCGATCAATATGACCGCGCAGGAGCCGCTGCGCCTGCCGGAGTCGGACAACTGGGATTTCTTCCTCGGCCTGCCCGAGATCGACCGCACCAAGCTGCAGTTCGGCAGCATCAAGAACTCGCAGCTGCTCACGCCGCTCTTCGAGTTCTCGGGCGCCTGCGCGGGCTGCGGCGAGACGCCCTACATCAAGCTGGTGAGCCAGCTCTACGGCGACCGCTCGGTGATCGCCAACGCCACCGGCTGCTCGTCGATCTACGGCGGCAACCTGCCCACCACGCCCTACACGACCAACAAAGACGGCCGTGGCCCGGCCTGGGCGAACTCGCTCTTCGAGGATAACGCCGAGTTCGGCCTGGGCATGCGCCTGACCATCGACAAGCAGGAGGAGTACGCCCGCGAGCTGCTGCCGATGCTCGCCGATGTGGTCGGCGGCGATCTGGTCGACGCGCTGCTGAACGCCGACCAGAGCACCGATGCGGGGATCGCCGCCCAGCGCGAGCGGGTGGCCCTGCTGAAGAAGGGCCTCGAGGCCGCCCTGGCCGCGGGCGATAGCCCGGGCCTCAAGGACCTTCTCTCGCTGGCCGACGTCCTGGTCAAGCGCTCGGTCTGGATCTTCGGCGGCGACGGCTGGGCCTACGATATCGGCTACGGCGGCCTCGACCACGTCCTCGCCTCGGGCCGCAACGTCAATATCCTCGTCCTCGACACCGAGGTCTACTCGAACACCGGCGGCCAGGCCAGCAAGTCTACCCCCCTCGGCGCCGTGGCCAAGTTCGCCGCCAAGGGCAAAGGCACGGCCAAGAAGGATCTGGGCCTGATCGCGATGGCCTACGGCGGCGTCTACGTCGCCCGCGTGGCCATGGGCTATGACGACGTGCAGACCCTGCGCGCCATCCAGGAGGCCGAGGCCTTCGACGGGGTCTCGCTGGTGATCGCCTACAGCCACTGCATCGCCCACGGCATCGATATGCGCCGGGGCCTCGACCAGCAGAAGCTGGCGGTGCAGTCGGGTATGTGGACGCTCTACCGCTACAACCCGGCCCTGGCCGCCGAGAGCAAGAACCCGCTGATCATCGACAGCAAGCCGCCCTCAGTCAGCCCCGAGCAGTACATCGCTGGCGAGGGCCGCTTCCAGATGCTGATCAGCAGCGACCCCAAGCGCTCCGAGGAGTTGATGGCCGAGGCGAAGCGGAGCAACGCGGAGCACCTCCACCGCCTCGAGCAGATGAGCAAGGGCGAGGTGTGAGCTTGAGGTATGAGGTGTGAGGCGCGAGCGGTGAAGCTCGACCCTCACACCTCATACCTCGTCGTAATATGTAAGGAGCAACCACCGATGGTTGACCTGACCACAAGCTATCTAGGCCTGAACCTGAGCACACCCATCGTCGCCTCGGCCTCGCCTCTATCACAGCGGGTAGATACGGTGAAGCAGCTCGCGGAGGCTGGCGTCTCGGCGGTTGTGATGTACTCACTCTTCGAGGAGCAGGTCATCCATCAGAGCCTCGAGATCGATCACCTGCTCAGCCATGGCACCGAGAGCTTCGCCGAGGCCCTGAGCTACCTGCCCGACACCGGCCGCTACAGCGTCGGCCCCGAGCGCTACCTCGAGCAGCTCGCGCGCCTGAAGGCCGAGGCGGGCATCCCCGTGATCGCCAGCCTCAACGGCGTCTCGCCAGGCGGCTGGGTCCGCTACGCGAAGCTGATGCAGGAGGCCGGCGCCGACGGGGTCGAGCTCAACATCT
>JAAXUL010000287.1 GCA_013336035.1 Chloroflexales bacterium | reverse complement strand
CAAAAACTTTCATACAACACCGAATCTGGAACTCGTTTCGACTGAGCTTGTCGAAGTCAGGAAATCAGGTAGGGCACTATTTGATTGCTCGGATATTCTTTATATCTCTGAATAGTTTTCGCTTGCTTTCATCTATCATTTCACCGGTAATATCTCCGGCGCGAACACTTCCAGCAGATCGTCGAAGACACCCTCGCGATGGCGCGCCGGCTCGGCGCCAGCGATGCCGGAGCCGAGGTGTCCGAAGGCGTTGGCCTGTCGGTTGGCTACGATGGCGACCTGCTCACTTCTCTGCAATGGACCGGCCCCATCAGCGGCGCGGCGTCGCTTCCGCTGGCCTACGGGGGCCTCTTCGTGATCGTGATCGGCGCGGCCCTGCTGACGCCCCTGCTGACCGTGGGGCTGATGCGCCTGGCCCGCCCGGCCCTCGGCGCCGCCTTCGGCCTGCTTGGGCGCATGGCCGCCCGCGATATTGAGGCGACCCTCTCGCGCACCGCCGTGGCCGTAGCCGCCCTGATGATCGCGATCAGCGTCACCATCGGCGTCGGGATCATGGTCGGCAGCTTCCGCCAGACCGTGATCGCCTGGCTCGACCAGACCCTGGTGGCCGACGTGTATGTCGCGGCGCCCTCGAACAGCGCCAACCGCGTCGACACGACCATCGACCCGGGGCTTGTGGCCGACCTGGTGGCCGTCGAGGGTGTGGCCGCCGTCACCCGCCTGCGCAACGTCCAGGTCGCTACGCCCAGCGGGCCGACCACCCTGGTGGCCGTCGACGCGCCGGTCGAGCGCGTGCGCCGGGCCCTGCGCTTCCGCGACGGCGGCGGCGACGCGACCTGGGCCGCCTGGGCCTCCGGCGCCATCCTGATCTCCGAGCCCCTGGCCTACCGCGCCGGCCTCGGCGTCGGCGACACGCTGACCCTGCGCACCGACCGCGGCCCGCGGGCCTTCCCCATCGCCGGGGTCTACTACGACTACACCTCCGACCGGGGCCTCATCCGTATGGCCTACGCCACCTACCGGGCCAGCTGGGACGACCCGGCCATCTCGTCGCTGGCGCTCTACGCGGCCGATGGGACCGGGGTGGACGAGCTGGTGGCGCGGCTGCGGGCGGCCGCGGGCGGCGCCGAGCTGGCGATCGGCTCGAACCGGGCCCTGCGCGAGGGCACCCTGGCGATCTTCGACCGCACCTTCGCGATCACGGCGGTGCTGCAGCTGCTGGCGACGATCGTCGCCTTCATCGGCGTCCTCAGCGCCCTGATGGCCCTGCAGCTCGAGCGGGCCCGCGAGCTGGCCATGCTGCGGGCCAACGGCCTGACGCCCGGCCAGCTCTGGGGCCTGGTGCTAGCCCAGACCAGCCTGATCGGCCTGACGGCGGGGCTGCTGGCGGCGCCGCTTGGCCTGGCCCTGGCCGTGATCCTGGTCTATGTGATCAACCGGCGCTCGTTCGGCTGGACGCTCGAGCTGAGCCTGGACCCGGCCCTGTTCGCGCAGGCCCTGGCTGTGGCCCTGGTGGCCGCCATCATCGCCGGCATCTACCCGGCCCTCAAGATGAGCAGGACCAGCCCGGCCCTGGCCCTGCGCGAGGATTAAGCCGCGTTGTCGTGCGCTATAATGCCCTAATCGCGCGTCCGACGTCGGGCGCGCCGATCGAAACGGAGCAGAGTCTATGACGCCGCTAGACACACGGGCCGCCCGCCTCAGCGCGGCCCTTATTCTGCTGGCGCTGCTGCTGGCCGGGTGCGGCCAGCAGGCCAGCGCGCCCCCAGCCGCCGCAAGCCCCCTGGTGCCGGTCCTGGCCGTCTCGGAGCTGGCCCCGGGCCCAAACCGCATCGCCCTTGGCGTGCTCAAAGACGGCACCCCGCTCAACGACCCCGAGCTGAGC
This sequence comes from Chloroflexales bacterium, assembly GCA_013336035.1. GTDB lineage: Bacteria > Chloroflexota > Chloroflexia > Chloroflexales > Chloroflexaceae > CAIWXH01. The sequence continues at coordinate 6,787 of JAAXUL010000287.1, read as the reverse complement.
ATCGGCATGCGCTTCTTCACCGTCGGCAGCGGCAACGCCTCGACGCCCGACAGCGAGGCGACGGCGGTCTACCGGGGCGAGGGGCTGCCCTTCGGGCTGTACGTCGGCTACGCGACCTTTAGCCGGCCGGGGGCGTGGGTAGTCGAGCTTACGGTGCCCCAGCCCGACGGCCAGCCGGCGGTGTCGCGCATGCGCCTCGACGTGCTGGCAGAGCCAAAGGTGCCGGCGGTGGGCGCGCCCGCCGTGCCCAGCCGCAACCTCACCGTCCACGACGAGGCCGACCTGAGCAAGATCAGCTCGGACGCCAAGCCGGATCCGGACCTCTACCAGCTCACGATCGCCGACGCGATCGCCGCCCGCAAGCCTTTTGTGGTCGCCTTCTCGACCCCCGGCTACTGCCAGACGGCCGTCTGCGCGCCCAATATGCTGGTGGTGAAGAAGCTGAAGGAGCAGTACAAGGGGCAGGTGAACTTCATCCACGTCGAGGTCTACCCGTACCCCTACGGCGAGTCGTTCCAGGCCCAGCGCCGCGTGCCCCCGATGGACGAGTGGGGCCTGCGCACCGAGCCGTGGACCTTCCTGGTGGACGCGGCGGGCGTTATCCAGGCCCGCTACGAGGGCGGCATCACCTTCGCCGAGATGGAGCCGGCCCTGGAGCAGCTGGCCGCAGGCCAGCCGATCACACCGCCGGCCCAATAGAGTGCTGCCCCCGATGGTACTGGCATGGAAATATCTTCGGTACTACCGTATGCTATACTCTCGCCACAGGGATACGCCGCATAAAAGCAGCAGACCCATACCAGCCGTCGGGGGCCTAAGCCTCCGGCGGTCTTTGACCCACTCACCTATCGCAAGCTCCAGGATCGCCTGCCATGGATGCACCGCCCCTCAACGGCCTGGCCACCCTGGGCACCGACGATCTGATCCGGCTCCTCGCGGCGCATACCCGCGATATCATCTTTCGCCTTCGGGTGATACCCCAGTGCGGCTTAGAGTATATCAGCCCGGCGTGCGCCCCCATCACCGGCTACCCGCAGGAGGCGTTCTACGCCGACCACAACCTCTGGTTCAGCCTGGTCCACCCCGAGGACCGGTTTCTGCCTGACGATTGCTGCCAGAGGAACGGCAGTGGGCCGCAGGGCCGCTTTCGCTGGCGGCACCGCGACGGGCACATGATCTGGGTCGAGCAGCGCCAGCGCTTCGTCTTCGACAGTGACGGGAGCATACTGGCCGTCGAGGGCTCGATCCGCGATGTCACCGAGTATGTCACCGCCGAGGCCCGGCTCAAACTGCTGGGCACCGCCATTGACGCCGCCGCCAACGCGGTGGTGATCACGAGCCCCCAGGCCGTGATCGAGTGGGTCAACCCGGCCTTCACGAGCCTGACCGGCTACAGCGCCGAGGAGGCGATAGGGCAGAGCACCAGGCTGCTGCGCTCGGGGCGCCACACCCCGCGCTTCTACGAGTCCCTCTGGCAGACTGTCCTCGCCGGGCAGGTATGGTCAGGCGAGCTGATAAACCGGCGTAAAGACGGCTCGCTCTACCACGAGGAGCAGACGATCACCCCGGTGCTCAGCGACCGCGCGGTCACCCACTTTATCGCGGTCAAGCAGGATGTGTCGGCCCGGGTCGAGCGCGAGCGCGAGCGCGAGGCCCTGCTGGTGATGACCGCCGCGCTGCGCACGGCGCGTACCCGCGCCGAGATGCTCCCGGCGCTGCTCGGGCAGACCCTGGTGCTGCTGCGGGCCGCGGGCGCGGCCCTGATCATGCGCGACCCGCTCACCGGCGAGGCGGTCTGCGAGCTGGGCGTGGGCACCTGGTCGCTGATCACGGGCAGCCGCCAGCCTGGCGGTGGCGGGGCCACGGGCCAGGTGATCGGCTACGGCAGGCCCTGTCGCGGCGCGAGCGCCCCGCCAGACGGCGACATTGTCAGCCCCCACCTGCCGGGCAACCACCGCGCGGTGGCCTGCGTCCCCCTGCGCGCCCCCGACGCCGTGCTTGGCGCGCTCTGGATCGCCTGCCAGTACCCGGTGGACGACGGAGACCTGCGGCTGCTGGTCGGGATCGCCGACATGGCCGCGAACGCCATCCAGCGTGCGACTCTCTTCGAGCAGACCGAGCGGCGGCTGCGGTACCTCACCGGGCTGCACATGATCGACCAGGCGATCACGTCCAGCCTCGACCCGCGCCTCAGCCTGGGCGTGGTGATCGAGCAGGCCATCCTGCAGCTCGGCGTAGACGCGGCCGACGTGCTGCTGCTGAACGGGGCCGAGCGCACCCTCGACTATGCCGCCGGCCAGGGCTTTCTCGGCGCCAGGGGCCCGGGCGCGCGGAGTAGCCTTGACGAGAGCTTACCAGGGCGCGTGGCGCAGGAGCGTCACCGGCTGGTCGTGGGCGACCTACGCGAGCACGCCGACTTCGTGTCGCGCCCGGAGCTGATCGCCACCGAGGGCTTTCGCGCCTATGTCGCCGCGCCGCTGGTGGCCCAGGGCCGCATGCTCGGCGTGCTCGAGCTCTTCCACCGGGCGCCCCTGGCCCCCGACCGTGAGTGGCTCGACTACCTCGACGCCCTCGCCGGGCGCGCCGCCGTGGCCGTCGACAACGCCGAGCTGTTCGGCCGCCTTCAGCGCAGCCACGGCGACCTTGCCCTGGCCTACGACACCACCCTCGAGGGCTGGTCGCGGGCCCTCGACCTGCGCGACAAAGAGACCGAGGGCCACTCGCAGCGCGTCACCGACCTGACGGTGCGCCTCGCCCGCGCCATGGGCCTCAGCGAGCATGAGATCGTGCATATCAGGCGCGGCGCCCTGCTCCACGACATCGGCAAGATGGGCATCCCCGACGCGATCTTGCTCAAGCCCGGGGCCCTGAGCGACGCCGAGTGGGTGATCATGCGGCGCCACCCGGTCTATGGCTACGAGCTGCTCGCCCCGATCTCCTATCTGCGCCCGGCCCTGGACATCCCGCTCTGCCACCACGAGAAATGGGACGGCACAGGCTACCCGCGGGGCCTGGCCGGCGAAGACATCCCCCTTGCCGCGCGTCTGTTTGCCGTCGTCGATGTGTGGGATGCCCTCTGCTCGGACCGACCCTACAGACATGCGTGGGCCCTCGAGTCCGTGCGCGGCTACATCATCGCCCAGACAGGTCGCCACTTTGACCCGGCCGTAGTCGAGATTTTCCTCCGGCTTACGTTAGAATAGCGCCCACCGTTGGCGGGCGCACCCGCCAGTAACTCTATAACATAGAGAGAGCCCATGGATGGTGAGCGGAGTGGGCGCGCGATGCGCCCCGAATTCATCGACCTCAGAAGCGACACTGTGACCCTGCCCAGCCCGGCGATGCGCGAAGCGATCGCCCGCGCCGAGCTGGGCGACGACGTCTACGGCGAGGACCCCACGGTCAACCGGCTCGAGGCCCTGGCCGCCGAGCTGGTCGGCAAAGAGGCCGCCGTCCTGGTCGTCAGCGGCACCATGGGCAACCTGGCCTCGCTCCTGGCCCACGGCCAGCGCGGCCAGCGCGTCGTCTGCGGCGACGAGTGCCATATCTATCACTACGAGGCCGGCGGCGCCTCGGCCCTGGGCGGGATGATCTACCACACCTTGCCCACGGACGCCTATGGCGCGCTGCCCCTCGATCTGGTGCGCGAGGCTCTGGCCGCCAGCGACGACCCGCACAGGGCCCCGGCGGGGGTGCTCTGCCTCGAGAACACCCATAACCGTCGCGGCGGCACGGTGCTGCCGCTGGCCTACCTCGAGGCGGCCCACGCAACCGCGACCGCGGCCGGTATCGCTCTACACCTGGACGGCGCCCGGATCTTTAATGCGGCCGTCGCCCTGGGGGTAGAGGCGCGCGCCATCACACGCCACGTCGACACGGTGCAGCTCTGCCTCTCGAAGGGGCTGGCGGCGCCCGTGGGCTCGCTAGTGGCCGGGCCGCGGGCCTTTGTCGAGCGGGCGCGCCGGGCGCGCAAGCTGCTCGGCGGCGGCATGCGGCAGGCCGGCGTGATCGCCGCCGCTGGCATCGTCGCGCTCACCGAGATGGTCGGGCGGCTCGCCGAGGATCACGCCAACGCGCGGCTGCTCGCCGAGGGCCTGGCGCACATCCCCGGCCTGCAGGTCGACCTGGGGCGCGCGCAGACCAATATTGTGCGCTTCGAGCTCGTGGCCGAGCATCTGGCCCCGGCCGATTTCCTGGCAGGCCTGCGGGCGCGGGGCGTGCTGATAGGCGGCCTGGGCGGGCGGACTCTGCGCGCCGTCACCCACTATGGCATCAGCGCCGGCGATGTGGCCCGGGCGGTTGTTGCCGCCCGCGAGGCGGCGGCCTAGCCCTCTTTTTATGACATAAGGCAACCGTGACTATGGCCTTGTCTGCAGCGAGAGCAGTGACCTTTCTGTCTCAGAGCTGGGCCCCCGTGCTGGCCAGGCTGTCCGATGCCGTGCTGCTGCTCGACACCGCCGATGGCCTGGTGGCCTGCACGATAGCTGCCCGCGCCCTCCTCGGCGGCGCGGGCGACTTGCCGGGCACGCCGGCCCGCGCGCTGCTCGGCCTGTCGCCCGAGGCCACCCTCGTGGGCGAGCTGACGATCTGCCCGCCGGGATCGGGCCTGGTGGCGCGGGTCGAGCTGCGCAGGACGCCGCTCTTCGACGGCGAGGGCGCCCTTGCCGGGTCGCTCCTCGTGATCCTCGCCGAGGCCACGCCCGTGCGGGACAACGACATCGAGGGCCGGCTGCGCAAGGTGGCGCTCACGATCAGCAGCGCCCTCGATATTGACCTGCTCCTCGACCGGGTGGTGCGCCTCTCGGCCGAGCTGATCGGCGCTGGCGCCGGCGCGCTGCCGCTCTACGACGCTCAGTTCGACCGGCTCTTGCCGGGCCACGTGGTCGGCCTGGATGCGGCGCTGATCCAGGGGCCGCTCTACCGCGGCAGCGGGGCGATCTGGGATCTGATCGATACGGGCGAGGCCTTCCTGCATAACGACTACGCGACCGACCCGCGCGCGATGCGGGAGCTGGTCAGGCAAGGCGTGCAGGCCGTGCTGGGGGTCCCCGTGGTGGCCAGCGACGAGATCCTCGGCGTGCTGATCCTGTACCACCTCGAACCGGGGCGGCGCTTTGGCCAGCGCGACCTCGAGCTGCTCGAGTGCATCGGGCGTCAGGCGGGCGTGGCGCTGCAGAACGCGCGCCGCTACGAGGAGGCCATGCGCGAGTCGCGCCGGCGCCAGGTGCTGTACAAGGCCAGTGTGGCCTTCGGCACGTCCCTCGCCCCCGAGCAGCTCTATCTTATGATTCATCACACCATCGCCCGGCTGATGCCCTGTGACACGATCGCGATCGCGCTCTACGACGAGCCGACCGATGAGATCGAGTATGTGTATATGGTCGACGGACATGGGCGCTGGCCGAGCAGACGGCTCTCGCTCAAGCGGGGGATGCTCGGCTTTATTGTGCGCACAGGCCTCTCGCTGCGCATAACTGGCTGCGACCCCGAGATTGAGGCGCTCTTCGGCGCCGAGCCTTTCGGCGAGGGCGAGGATGCGACGGGCTCGCTGCTGGCCCTGGCCCTGTCGGTGGGCGAGCAGACCATCGGCGCGATCACTGTGCAGGCGGTGGCCCCCGACGCCTACACCCCCGACGATCTGAGCGCCCTCGAGACCCTGGCGGCCACGGCGGCGATCGCCCTGCAGAACGCCCACCTCTTCGCCCGTGTCCAGGAGCTAGCCACGATCGACCCCCTCACCGGGGTGTCCAACAGGCGTCAGTTCTTCGATCGGGCGCGGCGCGAGATCGAGCGGGCCGCCCGCTATGGCCGCCCGTTCAGCCTGATCATGCTCGACGCCGACCACTTCAAGCAGATTAACGATCACTATGGCCATGTGGCGGGCGACCAGGTGCTGCAGGCCATCGCCGCGCGCTGCCGGGCCGACCTGCGCGAGGTTGATGTGATCGGGCGCTATGGCGGCGAGGAGTTTCTGGTGCTGCTACCCGAGACCGCCGGCCTCCAGGCCATGGCCGTCGCCGACCGGCTGCGGGACGCTGTCGGCCGCACGCCTGTGGCGACCGACGCCGGCCCGGTGGCGGTGAGCATCAGCATCGGCGTGGCCGGCTTTGCCGCCGGCAGCACTGGCACGATCGAAGAGCTGCTCGACCAGGTGGATAAGGCCCTCTACCGCGCCAAGGCCGCGGGCCGCAACCAGGCTCGCTCATCGTAGTCGGCCAGCCGCCCGATAGCGTCATCTTTGCGGTTATCAGGAGACCCTGTATGTCTCAGCCCTCGCGCCCGACGGCGGCCCTGATCATTATGCTGGGCACGCTCACCGCGTTTGGCCCGCTCTCGATTGACATGTACCTGCCGGGCCTGCCGGCGATCGCCCGCGACCTCGGCGCCGACCCGGGGGTGGTGCAGCTAACTCTGTCGCTGTTCTTCATTGGCCTCGCGGTCGGGCAGGCTTTCTACGGCCCGCTCGCCGACCGCTTTGGGCGGAAGGCGCCGCTACTGGCGGGCTGCGCCCTCTACGCCCTGGCCTCGGCGGCGTGCGCCCTGGCGCCCACGGCGCCGGTGCTGGTCGCGGCCCGGCTCGCGCAGGCCCTCGGCGGCGCGGCGGGGAGGGTGATCGCGCGCTCGGTGGTGCGCGGGGTGGACGCCTACTATGAGGATGGCGCCTTCTATGTCACGACTCCCACGCTGGCGCAGCCCGGACCGTGGGGCGCGGCCGTCGCCGTTCGCGACCCCGCCACCGGCGTCGCAACCGGCGCGAAGCTCCAGTTCACCGTCTCCGAGGGCGGCT
>JAAXUL010001039.1 GCA_013336035.1 Chloroflexales bacterium | reverse complement strand
GGCCCGCCGGGCGCGGGCGTGGTGATGGCGCCGGGCGGGGCCGTCTGCATGGGCGGCGGGGGGGCGAGGGTCGGCACGCTAACGGCCGCGGTCGGGGCCACCGGGGCCGCCCGCATCTGCAGGCCCGCCGAGATCACCACGCCGATCAGAAAGATGCAGACCAGGATCAGGGCCGGAAGCAGCCACGCCTGTCGGCGGCGCCAGAAGTCCGCCGCCTGCCCTAAGAGATCCGAGCTGTCGCTGGCGCGCCGTGGCCGCTGCGCGCCCAGCATCTCGCGGGCCAGGGGCAGATCGCGCGTCGCCGCGCTCGGCAGGGCTCGCCCGGCGTAGCGCGCCGGCTTGTCGTCCGGGTAGACTGTCCGCTCGCGGCGCGGGGGCGGCGGGCCAAGCTCGCGGTCCAGGGCCAGCGTGTCGCCGCGCTGGCGCGTCTCCATTGTCTCGCGGCGCAGGACCGCGGTCGGGTCGGCCCGCCGCCCCGGGGTGGTCGTGGTCGTCGCGGCCGGAGGCATGTCATCGGGGCTGACCACCACGACCCCGTAGCGCGGCAGGAGCCGCGCCGTCAGGCGGTGGTAGGCGTCGATGGTCTCGCGGGTTACCGCGATCTGCTCGCCGTGGGCCACCCGCGCGCGCAGCCGGTGCATGCGCTTGATGCTGTCGGCCTCGGCGGCGCTCAGGGGCGCCTGCTCGGCGGTCACGAGCGCATCGAGCAGCAGCGGGAAGGGCTCTTGCGCGGCCCGCAGGTGCAGCCGCAGCGCGTGGGCCCGCAGGATGTCCTCGAGGCTGCCGTGCAGACTCAGCAGCGCCAGCTCGGGCGGGCCCCGCCGCGCCCGGGCCAGGGCCAGGGTATACTTGGCCCGCGCCGATTCGGTCAGCTCGAGGGGACCGAGGGGCGGTTCCGGTTGTGGTGGCGCCATGATCGTCCTAATACTGCCTGTCGAGGGTCCGGGCTGGGCTCTTGCCCGCCGACCACTAACTGGGACGGCCGCCGGCAGCGGTCGGCCGCCCGCAGTCGCCAGCGGGCGCGGATCTCCGGACCGCAAACACTACCGGCTCAGCTCGCTCTCGAGCAGCTCGCGGGTCAGCTGAGGGTTGGCCTGGCCCCTGGTGGCCTTCATGACCATGCCGACCAGGAACTGGAGCGCGCTGGCCTTTCCGCCGCGATACTCGGCCACGGCCTTGGCGGCCTTCGCGTCGGCCAGCACCTGCCGCACCACGTCAAGCATGGCGTCGCCGTCGCTGATCTGGGCCAGGCCCCGCTCGGCCACGATCGTCGCCGGCGCGGCGCCCGTGTCGAAGCTCGCCTCGAAGACCTGCTTGGCCATAGTGCGGGTGAGCGTGCCCTTGGCCACCAGGTCGATCACAGAGGCTACGTGGGCGACGGGCAGGCGCTCGGCGAGGTGCACCGACTCTTCGCCGCGGTCCTTGAGCAGGCGAAAGCCCTCGTTCAAGATCCAGTTCGCCACGTCCTTCGCGCTGCCGCCGGAGGCCTGCGCCGCCGCCACGGCCGCCTCGTAGTAGTCGGCCACGGGGCGCTCGAGGGTCAGCAGGTCGGCGTCCTGGAAGCTCAGGGCGTAGGCCGCCTCGAAGCGGTCCCGCCGGGCGTCGGGCAGCTCGGGCAGCTCGGCGCGGCGCGCCTCGATCCATGCGTCGTCGAAGACCAGGGGCGGGATATCGGGCTCGGGGAAGTAGCGGTAGTCGTGGGCGTACTCCTTCGAGCGCTGGCCAACCGTCTCGCCCCGCAGCTCATCCCAGCCCCGCGTCTCCTGGGAGATCGAGCCGCCGGCCTCCAGCACGCTGATCTGGCGCTGGATCTCGTAGACCAGGGCCCGCTCGACGTAGCGGAACGAGTTAATGTTCTTGATCTCGACCTTGGCGCCGTAGTGGGCCTGACCGGCGGGGCGCACGCTCACGTTGGCGTCGCAGCGCAGGGCCCCCTCCTCGAGGTTGCCGCTGTTCACGCCGATCCAGACCAGCAGCTGCCGCATCTTCTCGAAGTAGAGGCGGGCCTCCTCCGGCGAGCGAATATCCGGGTGGCTGACGATCTCCATCAGGGGCATGCCGGCGCGGTTATAGTCGATCAGCGATGAGTCGTCCTCGGCGTGGACCAGGCGCCCGGTGTCCTCTTCGATGTGCAGGCGCTCGATGCCGATCCGCCGCAGCTCGCCCGCCGAGGTCCGGATCTCGAGCCAGCCGTCCGAGCAGAGCGGCTCGTCGTACTGCGAGATCTGGAAGCCCTTGACCAGGTCGGGGTAGAGGTATGACTTGCGGCTGAAGACCGAGTGGTGGTTCACCGAGCAGCTGAGCGCCAGGCCCGTCAGGGCCGCTAGCTCGATGGCCCGCTGGTTGACGACCGGCAGCGCGCCGGGCAGGCCCAGGCTCACCACCGATACAAAGGTGTTTGGCTCGGCCCCGGCGTAGTTGGCCGGGCAGCCGTCGAACATCTTCGACTCAGTCTTGATATGGGCGTGTATCTCGAGGCCGATCGTGGTGATGTACTCAGTCATTAGGGGCTCTCAGCGGCATGCGTGTTCGTGGGCGTATTGTAGCACAGTGCGGCCCCCCGCCGATGGGCAGGCCGCGCCGGCGTCGCTGCGCAGGGGGCGGGTAATGTTCGTGATGTATCTTGACAATATCCAGCAGATCTATTAATTTTCTTGCAGGCCCCAGAGAGCTAGACCTACGGAGACCCTTGAGGGATGTCCCAACGCACCTACGCCCCTGGCCCAACCAACCTGGCCGCCGCAGCCGAGGTGGCGCCATGAGCGCCGGCCTGGTCTCGCTGGTCGGCGCCGGGCCCGGCGACCCCGAGCTGATCACGCGCAAAGGGCTGCGGCGCCTGCGCGCGGCCGATGTGGTCGTCCACGACGCCCTGATCGCGCGCGAGCTGCTGTAAGAGTGCGCCCTCGGCGCCGAGATAAGCGATGCCGGAACAGTCACCGACGGCATCGCGCTCACCGCCGAAGGGTTCGTTTCTGCAGCCGCGAGATTCGCCAGCGCCTTGATCCGCGTGTCCTGCGACGCGGCGAGAATGCTCGCGCCGCCGCCCATCGAATGTCCCGATGCGCCGAATCTCGAAGTCTGGATCTGATTGAAGAGCGCCTGCACATGAATCCCGTGGAAGTCTTTGAGAAGGCGATGAACAACGCGATGCCGGTGCTATATGTGAAGCCTCGGCGGGTGGG
>JAAXUL010001038.1 GCA_013336035.1 Chloroflexales bacterium | reverse complement strand
TCGCCGCCCTGGGCCAGATGGGCGTCAGCCCCGAGCGCTACCGGGTCGCGCCCCGCCTGGCCCGCGGCCTCTCGTACTACACCGGCCTCGTCTTCGAGGCGAGCACGTCCCACTGGCCCGAGGGCTCGCTGCTCGGCGGCGGGCGCTACGACGAGCTGATCGGCCAGTTCGCCGGCCGGCCCATCCCCACGGTCGGCCTCGCCTTCGGCATCGACCGCCTCCACGATGTGATGGAGGAGCTGGGCCTCGGCCCGCGCCCCGCCACCACCGCCGTGGCCTATGTGACCGTCTTCGGCCCCGAGCAGGCGGCGGCCAGCCTGGCCCTCGCCGGCGAGCTACGGGCCGGCGGTGTCAATACCCTGATCAGCCTCGAGGTGGGCGCCCTCGGCAAGCAGTTCAAGGAGGCCGACCGCAAAGGTGTGCGCTTCGCTCTCGTCCTCGGCCCCGATGAGCTGTCCCGCGGTGAGGTGGTGATCAAAGATCTGCGCGGGGGAGGCCAGCGCTCGGTGCCCCGGGCCGAGGCGCTGGCCGCGCTCCAGGCAGATTAGTCCTTCGCTCTTGGTGAGAGTCCAGTGTTACAGCCTTGCTGAATGAAGGAGGAGACATGGACCGTGATCCAAGGTACAGGCGGATCTCGCGCAGCCTGGTGGCCAGCCACCCGAGCCCGATCGGCGCCGTCGGGTTCTACGGCGGCAATCTCTTCGGCCAGATCCCGGCGACCTGGTACGACTACCTGCTCGGCGCGCTCTACCGGGCCGGCTACACGATCATCGCGGTGCCCTTCGGCCTGAGCTTCGACCACATTGCGGTCACGATGAAGCTGCTCGAGGAGCGCGATCAGGTGCGCCAGCGCCTCCCCGAGCTCGAGGGCGTGCCCCACTTCTGGGTCGGCCACAGCCTCGGCTGCAAGTACCTGGCCCTGATGGAGGCCTACACCGACCCGCACACCGCCGCGTTCGCGCCCCCCGGCGTCGGCCCCACCGGGCTACGCGGGACGCTCAACGAGCCGACCCTGCTCATCGCCCCGGATATTAGCGACACCTCCGAGGCCGTGCCCGTGGTCGGCGGCCTCCTCGACATGCTCGGCCTGGGCGTGCACCCCAACCGGAAAGAGACCCAGCAGATCATCGAGCAGGACGCCCTCTTCGGCCTGACCGGGTTGATCTCGTTTGCGGGCGATAACACCGCGGGCAACGCTAGCCAGCCGCCCGAGAAGAGCGACGTGGCCTGGTTCCTCCAGATGCTTCGCGGGCGCAACCCCGAGGGCGTGCTGCACCGCGAGCTCGACGGCGGCCATCTGGTGCCGACCGGCATCCGCTTCGGCGACCTCGTCTTCGAGCAGCAGCTCTTCTGGCCGATCGTGCCCGCCGAGCCGCTCGCCCTCTTCGAGCAGACCGTCATCGACATGCTCGACCAGCTGAGCGGCCGGCTCGTGCGCGCCATCAGGCGGGTTGGGGCTCAACACTCGCCGGCCCCAGCTACAAGCTCTCCGGTAGGCTGAACGACCCGTCGGGGGCGGGTGTGAAGGGGCGCGCCGCCACGACGGCGTCGAGGTTGAGCGGGCCGTAGAGGTGTGGGAAGCGCTGGCCGGGCTCTGACTCTTCGTAGCGCAGCTCGGCGACGAGACGCCCCGCCTCTACGGCCAGCAGCACCAGGCCCGTCTGCCCGCCGTAGAAGCGGCCGGCCACCCAGAGCACCTGCTCGCGCGTCGAGAAGTGGATGAAGCCCTCGGAGGCCAGCGAGTCGGCGCTGTAGGCGCCGGCGCGCCGCGCGCGCTCCCAGGCGTCGGCCTGCGTGATATGGTAGATAATTGGCATAGGTGGGCCTAGAGACGCTCGATCTCTTGCAGGGTGGCGACGGTGTGAAGGTCGCTCAGGTCGACGCCTAGGCCGACCAGGGCCTGGGCGACCTCGGGCCGGATGCCCGCCAGAACGGCATCGGCGCCCATCAGGCGCGTGGCCTGGGCGACGCGCAGCAGGGCCGCCGCGACGTGGGTGTCCACCACGGCCACGCCCGTCACGTCGAGCACGACGGTGCGGGCCCGCGAGCGCTCGACCTGCGTGAGGATGGTGGCGAGGATCTGGTCGGCGCGCAGGCTGTCGATGCTGCCCACCAGGGGCACCACCAGCGTCCCGGCGCTGATCGGGATGACCGGGACGGCCAGATCGGCGACGAGGCGGTTCAGCTCTTGCTGGGCCTGCAGGCTGGCCTTCAGCTCGGCGGCGGCGGCGCGGTGCTCGTCGGCGATCTGGCGCAGCGCCGAGGTGCGCTCCTCGACGCGGGCCTCGAGCACGGCGTTGCTGGCGGCGAGGGCGCCGTTGGCCGCCTCGGCCTCGGCGCGGGCGTCCTGGGCCTGGCGCAGGGCCACCCTGACGCCGCTGGCGCTCAGGTAGCCGACCACGGCGACGGCGACCATCAGCACGCTGCTGTTGGTGATCGCCTCGCCCCAGAGCTCGTCGGCGCGCCGCTCGGGTGAGAAGAATGAGATCGCCAGGGCGCTGCCCAGCAGACAGACCATGAGCACTGACCAGATATGGATCGGCGGGAGCAAGACCGTGGCCAGCAGGATCGCCAGCGCGAGAAAGAACGGCAGGCTGGGCGTGTTGGGGTCGATGATGATCAGGGTCAGGTTGATAACAATACTTACGGCGATGGCCAGGAAGGCGGCGAGGCTGACTCTGCCAGAGCGGGCCAGCATTGCGGTGCCGAGGAAGACCAGCGACGCGACCGCCTGGATCACCGGCGCCACCGGCGGCGCACCCTGGCGAAAGGCAACAGGGATGAGCCCGAGCAGCAACACCGCCATACCGGCGCTGATGATAAGCACGTTTTGCCCACGGCGCCTGAGGTCGGGGTCTTCCGCCTTGATGCTGGTCAGCGCGGCAAAGAGTTTGCTCATAGCCTTCGGTGTGACATACAACAGGGTGATGCTCCTGCCTACATGATACAGATACCATAACATATACACGCAACGACCTTGACACTAGAAGGCGGCCACGCTATGCTGCCCCGGCGTCAAGTCGAGATTGCACCGAAGAGCATCTATGGCCAGACCGCTGACGGTCCTTATCCTGGCCGCCGCCAGCTTCCTGGCGGCCCAGGGCACCGGGATCAGGCTCTTCTTCCACCTGAGCTACATCCTGCTGGCCCTGCTCGTGCTCTCGCTGCTCTGGGCCTGGCTC
>JAAXUL010001037.1 GCA_013336035.1 Chloroflexales bacterium | reverse complement strand
GACTCCGAGGACGCGTTGGCCGCGACCGGAGCCAACGCCGGTCCGGCGGGCCTGGGCTTCCTGCTGATCCTGTCGGGCGCCGCCTTCATCGCTGCACGCAGGCTGGCACTGAAGTAGCACGACACGTTGCGCGACGAGGCCCCGCACGGCACCCGCTACGGCGTCATCCGCACGCTGGCATCGACCGGCTGCCACAGCCGCGCTGGCGCGACGAGGCGAGCGTGGCCCTCGGCCTGGTGGCGCAGGGCTACCCGCACCACTTCCCGATCGGGGCCGCGATCCAGGGCCTCAGCGAGGTCGACCCGGGCGTGCTGGTCTTCCACGACCAGACCCACAGCCCGGCCGGGCTGCGCTACACGCCCGCGGCGCGCGGCGGGGGCATCGGCGCCCTGCTCGCCGGCGCCTCGCCAGCCCTGGGCGCCACCACCGTGACGGGGGGCCACGTGGCCGCCGTGGTCACCCTTGGCGCGACTCTGGCCGGGGCCCGCGGTCGGGCCCTGCTCAACGCCGAGCGTATCAGCTTCCCCGGACGCACCTATCGCGAGGATGTGGGCGCCCACGAGTTCCGGTAGTAGTTGCTCCGAAAGAGGTCGCGAACCATGTAACCAGCATGGCTTGACTCGCATGACGCAGCGTGTTATACTCAGACTATAACGCACTGCGTTATAGTCTGCACACCGCGACAGAGTATGGTATGATCTGCGCGCAAGTCGCAGGGTCTATCTGTATAGCTCACTAGGAGGAAGACTATGACCGCTCCTGAGGAGATCGAGGTCAACGTCCGCCAGATCGAGGAGCAGGCGCCCCCGACGAACCCTGCCGCCCCCCTGTTCGACGTAGTCCGCCGCATGATCCTGGCCGGCTTCGGCGCCTTCGCGCTGACCCGCGACGAGGCCGAGCAGTTCCTCAACCGGCTGGTCGAGCGAGGCGAGATCGCCCAGAAGGATGCCCAGCATCTGATCGACGATACAGTCTCGAAGTTCCGCACGGTGGCCGTGCCCCAGAGCGCCACTGTCGAGACCAGCGTCAACAACCTGACTAGCCAGGTCGAGACCGGCCTCGAGCAGCTGCTCAACCGCATGAACATCCCCTCGAAGCGTGATATCGACGAGCTGAGCGCCAAGATCGCGCAGCTGGCCGCCCGCGTCGAGGAGCTGCGCCGCACCGGCGAGCCCGCGGCCAAGAGTCGCAAGGCCGATGCGAAGACTGAGGAGTAACCCCAGGCGATTGAACGAGGCGCGCCGGACCGGGATTCTTCCTGGCCCGGCGCGTTTTTTGCCGGGTTGACCTTTGACACGGCGTGTTATAATGGGCCTACTGAGCCGCCAAAGATCCAAGGACTATGCATCTCATAAAAAAATACGCTAATCGTAAGCTCTACCACACCAACCAGAAGCAGTACATCACCCTTGATGGGATCGCGAAGCTGGTGCAAGATGGTGAGGCGGTGCAGATCCTCGACAACGAGTCCGGTGATGATATCACCTCCGGCATCCTTGCGCAGGTGGTGCTGAACGCGCGCGGGCGCAGCAGCCCCCAGCTGCCCACGCAGCTGCTCACTGGCCTGATCCAGATTGGCGGCGACACCATCTCGAACCTGCGGCGCACCCTCGGCACCTCGATCGGCGGCGCCGAGCTGATCACAGCCGAGATCGAGCGGCGCATCGATTTCCTTGTCGCCACTGGCGCCCTCGGCGCCGACGAGAGCAAACGCTGGCGGCAGTTGCTCACCCAGAGCGACTTTGGCCCAAGCCCGGCCCAGCAGCTCGCCGCAAATGCCGCCGAAGTACCCAGCCGCAACGATGTCGTCAAGCTCTACGCCCAGGTCGACGCACTCTCAGAGAAGATTGAGGAGCTGCTCAGGCAGCATGACAAGTAGCCACCAGGGCCGGTAGGGCTGCACACTCCTATCGACTCCTCATCCTAGCGGGGCCCTCTATGCAGCGTAGCAAGACCGCCCTTGTACTGGCGGGTGGCGGGCTCGCCGGGGCAGCCTATGAGATCGGGGCGCTGTGCGCTATCGATCAGCTCCTCGAGCAGCTCTCGGTCAACGAATTCGACATCTTTGTCGGCACCAGCGCCGGCGGCCTGATCGCCGCTTGCCTGGCCAACAATATGTCGCCACGCACGCTCCTCTCGGTCCTTGACAGCTCGATGCTTGGCATCGACCAGCTCGAGCCGCAGCACCTCTACTCGCTGAACCTGCCCGATCTCCTGGCGCGGGCCCGGCGCCTCCCAGCCGCTATCGCCGACACCGCCCGCCTCCTGCTCAGCGAGTGGAGCCACTACTCGCTGCTCGATCTGATCGAGGCCGTCGCGGTCGGCCTGCCCACCGGGCTCTACGATACGCTCGGGCTCGAGCGGTATCTGCGCTCGGCCCTGAGCACGCCCGGGCGCACCAACAACTTCCGCGAGCTGGACCATCAGCACCAGCTTGCCATCATCGCCACCGACCTCGACAGTGGCCAGCGGGCAGTCTTCGGCAAGCCCCCGCTTCAGGATGTGCCTATCTCGCTCGCCGTCTGCGCCTCGGCCGCAATCCCCCTCTTCTACCGCCCGGTGCGCATCGGCGACCACTACTATATCGATGGCGGCATCCGCGGCACGGCCAGCCTCGATGTGGCCATCGAGTCGGGCGCCGAGCTGATCGTCTGCATCAATCCCATGGTGCCCTTCGATAACCGCGGCCACGCGCCCGGCCAGAGCATCAGCGACGAGGGTATGCAGTACGTCGGCAATCAGGTCTTCCGCACCTTCATCCACGCCGGCCTCCACTACCATATCAAGCAGGTGCGGCGACGCCACCCCGAGGTGGACATCGTGCTCATCGAGCCATCGCGAAAAGACAATGTCATGTTCGCCGATAACACGATGCGCTACCGCACCCGCATGACGATCGCCCGCCACGGCTACGAGACGGTCGCCAAGCACCTGAATGAGCACTACAGCTACTACCGCGAGATGATGTGCCGCCACGGGATCGTGATCAATAACCAGCGCATGACCCACGACCTGCGCAACATCGCCGCGGCCGGCGATGATGCGCGCGCGGTCAGCGCCGCCCTCGCTACCAACGGCTCGCTCCACACCGCCCCCGCCGGCCTTGCCCACACCCTCGCCGAGCTCGACCGGCTGATCACCCGCCTCGAGCAGGCAAAGGCCGGATCGACCACGTAGACCTCGA
>JAAXUL010001036.1 GCA_013336035.1 Chloroflexales bacterium | reverse complement strand
CGAGGACTGGGTCGTCGCACTGGCAGGGTCCCCATGGGTGTTCGTCGCGCTCTACCTGTTCGCGACCATCGACGGGTTCTTCCCGCCGATCCCGAGCGAGTCGGTCATCATCGCGCTCGCGTCCCTCGCGGTGTCCACGGGTGAGCCCAACTTCTACGTGCTCGGCGCCGTCGCGGCTGCGGGTGCGTTCACCGGCGACCAGATCGCCTACTCGATCGGGCGCAGGCTCACCGTCCGCGACCTGCGGATCATGCGCGGGGCGCGCCAGCAGCGGCCACGTGTACAATAAGGAGTCCGCATGGCACGCATCATCGCCGTCGCCGTCCCAAAGGGTGGCGCGGGCAAGACCTCGACCACGCTGAACCTGGGTGCGGCCCTCGCGGAGCGCGGCCACCGCGTCTTGCTGATCGATTTCGACCCCCAGGGGAATCTGAGCCTCTCGGTGCGCGCACCTGTTGGGACGCCAACTCTCTACACGGTGATCAAGGAGTTCATCGCCACCTGGGAGCCGGGCCTCGAGCGAGTGATCGTGCCGAGTACGATCCCGAATGTGGACATCGCTCCGACCGACGTGTGGCTGAACGAGGCCGATGAGGAGCTACGGAGCGCCGACCGACGCGAGTACGTCCTCCAGAAGCTCCTGGAGCCTATTGCCCCGGCCTACGACTTCGTGCTCATCGACACGCTGCCCTACTTCGGGATGCTGGTGAAAAACGCGCTCGTGGCTGCCGACGAGGTCATCATCCCGATGCAGGCGGAGTTCCTGGCGACCCAGTCGATTGCGATGATGCTCAAGCTCGTCGAGCGCATCCAGCGCACGGGTCTGAACCCACTGCTACGCGTCCTGGGTGTGCTGGTGACGCAGGTGGATATGCGCACGAACATGGGTCGGCAGGCAGAGAGCTACGCGCGCACCGAGTTTCTGGGCCGCGTCTCCATCTTCGCTACGACCATCAGGCGCACGGTACGAATGGCGGAGTCCCAGGCCATGGGCCAGTCGCTCTTCCAGTATGACCCGGATGGTGACGCAGCGGCGGCCTACCGCGCCCTTGCCGAGGAGGTGCTGCGTGCCACCGAAGGGTAAAGGCAAGAGCTTCTTCACACCGGAGACGACTGCCGCACAGTCGGCCCGCACCACGGCGGTCGAGGAGTTCGAGCAGACCGTTGCGCGCGCGCAGCAGAGTGTCCCACGGGACATCCGCGTGGACCGCATCCGCCCGAACCCGTTCCAGGCTCGCCGCACCTTCGAGGGCATCGAGGAGCTGGTGGCGGCCATTCAGGCCCAGGGCTTCATCAGCCGCCTGCGCGTGAGGCCCGACCCTATCGACCCGCAGTTCTTCCAGCTGGCCTACGGCGAGCGCCGCTGGCGCGCGGCCCAGGCGGCGGGCCTTGTGAGCGTCCCGTGCGATGTCGCCGCCTACGCGAACGACCAGATGCTGGAGTTTGGGCTCATCGAGAATATTCAGCGCCAGGATCTGAACCCCGTCGAGGAGGGGAGCTACTTCCGCGAGCTGATCGACCAGGGGCGCTACAGTATTCGCTCGCTCGCTGAGCGCATCGGCAAAGACAAGGGCTACATCGAGGGACGCCTGGCCCTGGTGAAGGCCCCTGAGGACGTGCAGCAACTCGTCGTCCAGCGCCCGGATAGCATCGACGCGGCGCGCCAGATCGCGAAGCTCGACTCGCCCGAGGAGCGGGAGTCACTTATCGCCGGCGTGATAGAGGGGCAGATTACGAGCCGCGACGTGCGCGAGCGGGTGCGGACGCGGGCGGCCCCAGTGGCGGAGCAACCGAGCACTGCGGTGGGGCGGGCTATCGAGCGCGAGGTGATCCAGATTGAGCGCATGCTTGACCGCTGGGCGAGTGCTGTGACGAACGATGTGGCGAACCAGGCGGCCGTGAGCGCGGCGGTCGCACGGCTCATCGCGCGCCTGGAGGAGTTGCTGAAGCAGCTGTGATGCTCGTTGCCCGTTGCTGGTGTCTTGGCGCCAAGACAGGTGTACCGATAGTATCCAAAAAGCATAGCGTTTTATGACGCTACCTGACGGTTCGGCAGGGCAATCCTGCCAGGCGTAACTACCGCGCCCCTACGCCCTGGCCCGAAGGCATCAGGCGCTACGTTGATGATCTGGTTATAGGCCCCGACCCGACATCCGTGCCACCAGCCACATCTGCACAAAAACACCACATTTCAATGCGGTGTTTTTGTAGGTCGCCATAAACGCCCTTGGAGATACGATCTCGGATGTGTGTATTGCCTTACCGCATCACAATGCAGAATGAGCCGACCTGGTGTGGCTGGTGACACGAATATCGGGTCGCGGGGTGAAGCGCACATTTCCGTACCGGGTGGGTTTCTTGCGTGGCCGCGCCTGCTGCCAGTCTCCGCATTTGCTCCGCTTCCGGGCGATGTGGTCTGTTGCTCAGCCGAGTACACTCGTGTCAGAGATGGCGTGCGGTCGCGACCGGGCTGGGAAGGTCCCCCATGCGTGAGGAGGCGACGACCATCAGGGCGCGCGACGGTTACCCGCTGAGCGCGACCATCGTCCAGCCGGATGATGTGCCTCGGCGGGCCCTGGTGGTGAATGGCGCCACGGGGGTGCCCAAAGAGTTCTACCGGCGCTTCGACCGCTACGCCGCCGAGCAGGGCTCTGCGGTGCTGCTCTACGACTATCGGGGCATCGGCGGCTCGCGCCCGGCCTCGCTGCGGGGCTTCACCGCGACGATGCGCGACTGGGGCGCGCAGGATATGTCCGGCGCCCTGGACTGGCTCCACGCCACCTATGCGGGGCTGCCCCTCGTGGCGGTGGGGCACAGCGTCGGCGGCCAGCTGCTCGGCCTGATGCCCAACCACGGGCTGCTGCACGCCGCGGTGCTGGTCACGGTCTCGACCGGGCATTGGCGGGGGATGCCGCCGAGCTTCGGCCTCTACACGCTGGCGATGCTGCGGGTGGTGTTCCCGCTGACGGCGGGGGTCGCGCGCGAGTGGGCGGCCTGGTGCCTGCACCCGCGCTACCTGGCGGGCTTCTACGGCAAGACGGTCCAGCGGACCTACTATGACGAGGTGCGCACGCCGCTGCTCTGGCTGACCTTCGGCGACGACCCGATCGCCACGCCGCGCAACGTGCCTGCGATGCAGGCGTTCTACCGCGGGGCGCCCATCGTGAGCCGGGTGATCCGCCCGT
>JAAXUL010001035.1 GCA_013336035.1 Chloroflexales bacterium | reverse complement strand
TTCAGGCGCTTCGGGTCAGCCTCTATAGTGAGCGTCTGGTCGCTCAGGTCAAAGGCCAGCACGAGCTCTTTCTTGACGGCCGCCTCGGTGACAAACAGCAGGCTGGCCTGGCACACCTCGGCGACCAGGATGCGCTCGGGCTGGATGTCCAGGCGCCTGGCCTCTGCTTTCGCGAGGTCGAGGATGTCGTTGATGAGCGCGAGCAGGTGGCGGCCGCTGGCATCGATGTTGCGGAGCGAGGCCTGCTGGCCCTCGTTGAGCGGGCCGTGGATCTGCTCCCGCAGGATCTCGCCGAAGCCCAGGATGGCGTTGAGCGGCGTGCGCAGCTCGTGGCTCATGTTGGCCAGAAACTCGTCTTTGGCGCGCACGGCCCGCTCCAGCTCGACGTTGGCCAGGCGCAGGGCGTCCTCGGCTTTTTTACGCTCGGTGTTATCAAACACCGTAGAGCGACTCATCACATAGGTCCCGGCGTCATCGTAGATCGCGGTCGCATTGATCAGCGCAGGCAGAAGCGTGCCATCTTTGCGGATGAGCTCAAGCTCAAGGTCACTTAACCAGCCGCGCTGTTTGAAGGCAGGGAAGGCGGCCTGGAACGTCGCGAAGCTCGCCGGGGTGATAATCTCGATGATTGAGCGGCCAACCAGCTCGTCGCGGGTATAGCCCAGCCAGTCCAGCTCGGTCTGGTTGACCATAATCAGGTTGCCGTGGGCATCCAGCGAGTGATACCCAGTGGGTGCGTTGTCGTACAGGTCTTGCACCTCGGCGGTACGCTGCCAGACCCGCGCTTCCAGCGTCCGGTTCAGCTCAAGCAGTTCCTGCTGCGCGGCCTTGAGGTCGTGAATATCGGTCGCATTGATGAGCGCGCAGATGACCCGGCCCGCCTCGTCGTGGATCGGCTGGATCGACGTGCGATACCAGCGGGGCTGCCCCTGGATAACACTCTGCGCCTCAGTGATGACCCCTTTACCTTCGCGGATCACCTGGCGTACCGTCTCCAGCTGCCTGAGTGCGGCCTGCTCCGGAAACAATTCGCGCATGGTCTTGCCAATAAAGTCTTGCGCTGCGCCGCCCAGCTGCCGCGCGGCCACATCGCTCATGTACAGAAATACACCATCATAGTTCACCGTGGAGACGACACTGTCCAGGCTTTCTAGCAGCGCGCGGTACTGCTCCTCGCTGGCGCGCAGGGCGGTCTCGGCCTGGTACTGCTCGGTGATGTCGCGCTGGGTGGCGACGCGGTACCGCACCGCGCCGCGCTCGTCCCGCACGCTGACCACATCCATCTGCACCAGGTAGCGGCTCCCATCCTTACGAAGCATGTGCGCTTTGTAGTGCGCGCTGCCGGTGCGGTCGGCCTCCGTCATCGAGCGCTTGACCAGATCGTGATCCTGCGGCGCGTACATGCTCAGGATGGGCATGGATGCGATCTCTTCGACGGTCCGCCCCTGCAGGCGCGCGAAGGCAGGGTTGCAGGTAAGGATGCGATTCGTGGATGGGAGCCCGATAGCAATGCCGTGGGCGCAGTGCTCAACCGCATCGGCCTCCAGCTGCCTGATCACCTCGCTCTGGCTGCGCTCGTCAGTATTCATAGGTAGTACTGCCTCAGACGCCAAACAGGTGCGTCAGGCCCGTGCTGGCCGCCCCGCCCAGGCTGAGCAGCATCGCCAGCCTGGCGTTCGGCACCTGGTTGGGCCCGGCCCGCCCCATCAGCTGCTGCACGATCTCACAGGTCTGGTAGATCGCCGTCGCGCCCACCGGGTGCCCACGGGCCTTCAGCCCGCCGAGCGTAGAGAGCGGCAGCGACCCATCGCGGGCGATCACCCCCTCGGCGGCCAGGCGCCAGCCCTGCCCCGGCTCGGCAAACCCCACGGCCTCTAGCGCCAGACAGGACATGATGCTAAAGGCGTCGTGGACCTCGAACAGGCTGATGTCGTTCCGGTGGATGTTCGCTTTGCGGAAGGCATCATGCGAGGAGCGGGCGGCGGCGTAGAGGTGCAGGGGGTCGGCCCGATCAGCGACCCGAAACCAGTCGGTCGCCACGCTGGAGCTGAGAATGGTGACCGGCTGATCGGTGTAGGCGCGGGCCTCGCTGGTGCGCGTGAGCACCACCGCCGCGGCCCCATCACAGACCGGCGAGGCGTCGAACAGGCGCAGCGGCGCGTCGACCACCCGCGAGGCGCTGATCATCTCGCTTGTGACCTCGCGATCCTTGAACAGCGCGTACGGGTTGGTCCGCGCATTGGCGTGCGCGTTGAGGGAGAAGTCGTTAAAGGCCTCGACGGGGACGTTGTACTTGTCCATATACAGCTGCATCAGGCGCGCATTCATCCCGAGCAGCGTCGCGCCGGTGGGGGTCTCGGTCTCGGCGTCCAGGGCCTTGGCCAGGGCCTGGGTGGCCCCGCCGCCGCTCATCTTCTCGACGCCGAGGGCGACGGCGAGCCGGGCCTCGCCGCTGGCCACGGCGAAGTAGGCCATGCGCAGCGCCGCCGCCCCCGTCGCGGTGGCGGCCTCGACCTGAAGCGCCTCGATGCCGCGCATGCCGGCGGCGCTGGCGATCAGCGTGGCGAGGTGTTTCTGCCCCTGGAGATCGTCGGCGAGCATATTGCCGACAAACAGCGCGTTCACGCGCTCTACCCGGGCGCTCTCCATAGCCAGCTGCAGCGCCTGCACCCCCATCTCGCGGAGCGATGCGCTGCTCGCTTTGCGCACCGGGATCTGGCCGATCCCGACGATGCTCACGCTACGTAATCCCTCGGGCATACCTGCGCCTCTTTCTGTGCATGGACGGGCGCCGAGGCTCTGCGCTTGCTCCGCAAGGCCCCGGGCGAGTCCTTGTGGATGACGAGGCGCTCGGAGGCACCTCGCTACGCCTCCATATACGCCTCTCTAATGGTATACGCAAATCACCATCGACGGCAAGCAGCCGGGGCAAGCGCGCAGGGCGGTTGGGCCGCGCACGTCTGGGCCGCCTCGGATAGAATGGGGGGCGGCGCCGCTGGCATAGACGGCGCCCCTGAACGATGAGCGGGGATACCCATGGCCCAGGGCGCCACTGTCCACACCTTCACGGTCGAGCTCGCCGATATGGACCGGGGCGTCTACGAGCAGCTCGACCTACGCGTGGCCCGCCACCCCTCCGAGGCGGCCGACTTTATGCTGGCCCGCGTCCTGGCCTACTGCCTCGAG
>JAAXUL010001034.1 GCA_013336035.1 Chloroflexales bacterium | reverse complement strand
CCAGCATTTTACGCTCTACTGCCTCGACCCCGCCGAGCACACCGGCGCGACGGGGCCGGAGGTCGTGGTCGTGCACGGCTTCGGCCCCGCGCAGATCGACAACAACCTCGGCCACTACGTGGCGAATGAGCTGCTGCCGCTGCTGACCACGGCCTGGGGCCGCATGCCGCGCGGCGCGGCCAGCGACCCGTTCGCCTATGACGAGCAGGCGATCTTCGAGCACTGCGTCGGCGCGATCGTGCGCTCGCTAGACGGGAACGAGCGCCGAGCATGGCACCGCTTCTACGATAACTCGCTGGCCGCGCTAGAGCGGGCCATGGCCGAGCCGAGCTCGACCCTCGATTTTATCTCGCCCTTCGGCGCGATCTACCGGCAGCTTATGGCCCTGGTCTGCGGCCGGACGGTGCTCGACGCCGGGACATGCTTCGGCTTCCTGCCGCTGCTGCTGGCCCGCCAGGGCCAGAGCGGGCTCGAGCGCGAGCGCCGGCTGCTGGGCGAGCGGCTGGCCCAGATCGTCGGCTGCGACCTGGACAGCGCGCTGGTCGGCTTCGCCACGGCCTACGCGGCCCACCGGCAGCACCAGCAGGTGCGCTTCGTGCAAGCCGACCTGCTCGCCAACGACTTCGCGCGGCTGGGGGCATTTGACACGGTCACGGCCATCCATGTGCTCGAGCACCTGGAGTACGATCAGACCGCCGCCGCCCTGGCCAACCTCTGGGCGGTCACCGGCCGGCGGCTGATCGTCGCCGTCCCGCTGGAGCGCAGCCCGGACCCGCGCTTTGGGCACCGCCAGGTCTTTGATGAGGGGCGCCTGCTGGCCCTGGGGCGCGAGCTGGGCGGGCGCTCGCGCTACCTCGAGCTACACGGCGGCTGGCTGATCGTCGACAAGGGGGCGCAATGAGCTACGAGATCTTCCGCCAGGGGCTAGAGGCGCCGATCTGCCTGACCTGGGAGCTGACCTACGGCTGCAATCTGCGCTGCGTCCACTGCCTGTCGTCGTCGGGCGAGCGGCGCGCCGACGAGCTCGGCACCGCCGAGGCGAAGGCCCTGATCGACGAGTGGGCCGCGATGAAGGTCTTCTACATCAACGTCGGCGGCGGCGAGCCGATGGCCCGCCCCGACTTCTTCGAGCTGATGGACTACAGCCTGGAGCGCGGGATCGGGGTCAAGTTCAGCACCAACGGCACCCTGATCGACGAGCCCGCCGCCGACTGGATCGCCTCGCGCGACTACCTGGACGTGCAGATCAGCCTCGACGGCGCGACGGCCGCGACCAACGACCCCGTGCGCGGGAGCGGCTCGTACATGCGGGCGCGGCGGGCGATGGAGCTGCTGGCGGCGCGCGGCTTCGACTTCAAGATCAACGCGGTGGCGACGCGCCAGAACGTCGGCCAGCTCGACGCGCTGCACGCGCTGGCGCGGGGCTACGGCGCGCACCTGCGCGTCACGCGGCTGCGCCCGGCCGGGCGCGGCGTCGCGGTCTGGCAGGCCCTGCGCCCGACCCACGCCCAGAACCGCGCGCTCTACGACTGGCTGCTGGCCCACCCCGACGTGATGACTGGCGACTCGTTCTTCCACCTCTCGGCCTACGGGCAGCCGGTCGAGGGCCTGAACATGTGCGGCGCGGGCCGCATCGTCTGCTGCGTCGACCCCGTCGGCGAGGTCTACGCCTGCCCCTTCGTGCTGGCGCCCGAGTTCTCGGGCGGCAATGTGCGCGACCCCGGCGGCTTCGCCCGGCTCTGGCGACACTCGCCGCTGTTCGCCCACATGCGCGAGTGGCAGGTCGGCGGGAGCTGCCAGAGCTGCAACGCCTACGCGAGCTGCCACGGCGGCTGCATGGCGGCCAAGCACTTCACCGGGCGCGCGCTCGACGCCCCCGACCCCGACTGTGTCTTTGAGCGCGGCGAGCCCGCGGGCGGCTTTATCCCGCTGCTTTCAGTCTGATGTGGGAGGTGTGGAGGGCCGGGCCCTCCGCTCCGCCGCGGCCGGAGGCGGGGTTTGCGCGGAGGCGGAGCCTCCACGCGCCCCTCCAAGCGATAACGCAGGTGCGAAAATGAGCAATCTGTATGCGCCGCTGCTGGAGCCACTGCGCCTGGGCGGCAAGACCGCGCCGAGCCGGATCGTCTTCGCGGCGCACCCGACCAACTTCGGCCGCCGCAACCGCTTCGAGGACCGCCACGCGGCCTACTACGCGGCGCGCGCCGCGGGCGGGGCGGGCGTGATCATCCTCGAGGGCAGCGTGGTCCACCCCTCGGACTGGCCGTACGAGTACGCGATCTTCGGCTATGACGAGGCGGTGATCGCCGGCTACCGGCGTATGGCCGAGGCGATCAAGCCGCACGGCGCGCTGGCCCTGGCCCAGCTGAGCCACAGCGGCATGCAGGGCACCAGCCACTACTCGCAGTCGGCGCTCTGGGGGCCGTCGCCCGTGCCCGAGGTCAACAGCCGCGAGGTGCCGAAGGAGATGGAGCCCGAGGACATCGAGGCGGTGATCGAGGGCTTCGCCCGGGCGGCGGGCTACGCGCTGGCCGGCGGGCTGCACGGCGTCGAGATCAACGCCGGCCCGGACAGCCTGGTGCGCCAGTTTATGTCGCCGCTGACCAACCTGCGCCAGGACGAGTACGGCGGCGCGCGGGAGAACCGGCTGCGCCTGGCCCGCGAAGTGCTGCGCGCCGTGCGCCGCGCGGTCGGCAGCGAGGCGATCGTCGGGCTGCGCATCAGCGGCGACGAGCACGCGCCGTGGGCCGGGCTCAAGCCCGAGGACGCCGCCGAGATCGCCGGGCTGCTGACCGCCGACCACCAGATCGACTATGTGAGCGTCACCAGCGGCAGCATCTACAGCCTGCACCTGACGCGCGCCGGGCTGTTTATGCCGCCGGGCTACGCCCTGCACCTGGCCGCCGAGGTGAAGGCGGCGGTCGCGGTGCCGGTCTTCGCCCAGGGCAGCATCGTCGACCCCAGGCAGGCGAGCGCGATCCTGGTCGAGGGCCACGCCGACGCGGTGAAGATGACCCGCGCGCTGATCGCCGACCCGCAGCTGCCGCGCAAGGTGCGCGCCGGCCGGGCCGACGCGGTGCGCCAGTGCGTCCTCTGCAACCAGGACTGTGTGGTCACCCTGGTGCAGAACCCGCGCCTGAGCTGCGCGATCAACCCGGCCGCCGGCCACGAGGCCCACGCCGAGTTTGCGCC
>JAAXUL010000009.1 GCA_013336035.1 Chloroflexales bacterium | reverse complement strand
GTTCCCAGCATGCTGCTTTCCCATTTGTGTTTCCACATCCGGTCGGCTGGGTGACCCAGTGACCTCCTTTCGAGTCACTTCCGCCTGCGGCGGAGATCATGGGGCGTGTGACACGGCGCACGGTTTCCGTTAGGTGTACTTTGTATCCCACCCATGAAGTGCTGCGCTTTTTGGCATAATGCGCTTCGACATCATAGGGTGAACTAATGAACTGTTCGGCCGGAGGGATATTGTTGGCATC
Organism: Chloroflexales bacterium; assembly: GCA_013336035.1. Taxonomy (GTDB): domain Bacteria; phylum Chloroflexota; class Chloroflexia; order Chloroflexales; family Chloroflexaceae; genus CAIWXH01. The sequence continues at coordinate 28,108 of JAAXUL010000009.1, read as the reverse complement.
CCGCCAGGTATGTCCACACGGTCGCGATGGTCCTCTGGCTCGGCGGGCTGCCGCCCCTGCTCCTGGCGCTTGACCGGGCGCGGGAGGGCCAGGAGAGCCCGTCGCTGCGAAGCCTCGTCCAACGCTTCACGCCCGTGGCAATGGCCTGCGTCCTCCTGATCGCCATCTCGGGGACGGCTCAGGCTCTCGTCCATATCGGCTCGCCAGATCTGCTGCTCACCACCACCTACGGGCGGGCGCTACTGGTGAAGCTCAGCGCGTTTGCGGCCCTAATTGGTCTGGGGGCGCTCCATTGGCTGGTGGTCGGTCCACGCCTTCGCCCAGGCGGCCTCTGGCGGCGACACGTTCGGTCAACCCTCGCCGCCGAGATCGGCCTGGGGCTGCTCGTGCTCGCCGCCGCGGGTGTCCAACTCAACACGGCACCCAGCCGGGCTGCTCTCGCGACCCAGGAGCAGATCGGCCAGCGGCTCGAAACCCAGGTCGATCAGGTTACTCTCATACTCTAGGTGAGTCCCGGACATGTGGGCGATAATCTGCTGGCACTGGATGTCGCCGACCCCCGGGCGGGGGCGAGCACGCCGCCCCAGGTGCTCTTCCGCTTCGAGATGCCAGAGATGGAGATGGGGACGTTGGAGGCCCAGGCAGTAGAGGCAATACCAAACCGCTTCGAGGCGCGCGGGAGTTTTCTCACAATGAGCGGCCGCTGGAACGTCGAGATGATCGTGCGGCGGCCCGGCATGGACGACCTCCGTCACACCTTCACCGTTGATGTGCGCACCCTCACGCTTCCGTAGCACAGGATCGCAATCTACCTACGCTTAGGAATGCGCGCTACCGCCTGTCAGAGCCCTTCCCAATGCCGAAGAGGGCATCGGGAAGGGCTTCGGCGTTTTTGGCATCGCCAGGTTACACTAACTTTGGAGGGTCTGTTTCCGCGTTGTGATGCGCTCCAGCTCCGCTAGGCGCTCATAGCGTGGCATTACCGAGCGTTAAAAGCCCAGACCGGTTCAGCAGCAATCAAGAGTTCAGAGCGTAAGCTTTACCGCTGTGATCCGGAAGACCGTTAGCAATCCGTTCTGCTCCTCAGTGGTAACCGTCATCGTCCCCCAGCGCCGGTCGTAGTCGCTCATCGCAACCGTGAGCTCGAGGTTGCTTCCCGCCATCTTCAGCCCGATAATGTCGTACGTGCGCCCACTGCGCGTCAACTGGTACAGCATTTGCCGGATCTCCTCGCGACCGACATACTGCTCATCTCGGGGTAGGTTAAGCGCAACGGCCTCGGGCGCGAATGCGCTGAGGGCGCTGGCTACATTATTGGCACTGAGCGCGTTGAAGGCGGTTTCTGCAGCGTAAACCGCCTCCAGATCGGCCCGCACTCCTCGCGCTGCCATTGGGGAAAGCGTCACCACAAGGCTCAGCACTACTACAAGCATCGGCCTCATCGCAGTCCTCCCTCCGTGATTCTCCAGTACTGTTTGCAAGACATAGCGCGGCCAGCCTCCGTCGCCGCGACAGGGATCGAGACCCAGGTGGTTCAGGTCCCTAGCAAGGGCTGGCGCTCTTCTTCACTCGGTAGCGTCAAACGCTCCAACAAGCCCCTGGTTAGAGCGCGCTCAGCGCTGCCCGGATGCTGGCAAGGTGGCGGTAGGCGTGGGCGAGGGGGTGGTTCTCGATCCAGAACTGGGTCGTCACTGGGGCGTTGGCGTGGAGGGAGTTCGGCGTTGCCAGATCGAGCTGCTCGTCGCGTAGCGCCCGGATCGCCTCGGCCGCCAGGGCGCCGTTGCGCCGCAGCAGCTCGGCCGCCTCGCGCTGGGTGCAGGCCGCGTGCTCGTGGGCATGGGCGGCGTTCCCCTCGTCGACCATTGACCAGTTCACCCCGGTGAAGGCCTTCCCCGTCGCCATCTGCTTCAGGACATCGGTCTCGCCGATGAGCTGGCTGGCTACGTGGTGGACCAGCACGCCGACGCTACGGCCGTCGTCACAGCTGGTCTGCCACGCGTCATCAGCGAGTCCCTCTGCGAAGGTGGCCAGCGCCTGTGTCCCCTGCTCGACACGTGCGGCCAGCGTCTCAGCTCGTGTACCCATAGGAGTTCCTCCTTCATGTCTGGTAGGCGTCCATCACCCCCATTCGATAGTAAGGAGTGTAGCAGTCGGACCTCGCGTCGCCATCGGGGCGCACACGGAGGTTTTGCGTGCGCCACACGGATATGGACGGCGAGAGTTGTCGGGAGCGTCAGGTTGAGGGCGGGGCCAGGCCCTGCTGGATAGTCCAGGCGATCACCTGTGCTCGGCTGCTCACGCCGAGCTTGGACAGGATGTTGCCCATGTGCGTCTCAACCGTGCGCTTGCTGACGACAAGCGCCGCGGCGATCTCCTGGTTGGACTTGCCCTGCGCTGCCAGCGCCGCCACGGCTCGCTCGCGCTCGGTGAGCCCGCCGAATCGCTCTGTTTCGCTGCGCTGGAGGGTTGGCGGGAGGTCCTGCGGGAGCGAGGCAAGGGCCGCTTGTACGAACTGGTCGCGGAGGTCGGCGGCGTCAACCGTCGCCGCGAGGGCGCTGATGGTCTCGCGCGCGGTAGCGAAGCTGGAACGCGCTTGCTTGCGCTGGCCGAGCCGCTGCTGGGCCTGGCCGAGCGCGCGCAGGATCTGCCAGAGCAGCGGGCGTAACTCATGCGCCTCGGCAGTGCGCCGGGCCGCTTCCAGCGCCTCGACGGCCACGTCGGCGCGACCTAGCGCCAGCAGTGCCTCGCCTTTGAGCTTCAGAATCACGGGGATCGGTTCGCGCACTGCCCCCGGCACCGCCTCGGTCAGCTGCTCCGCGATCCGCAGTGCCTGGTCGGGCTCACCCTGCGCCAGCGCGAGCATGCCCCCGGCCGTGACCAGGCGACTCTCTTCCAGGCTATGCGGGATCTGCTCAGGCCGTAGCGCCGGTGCGAGCGTGGCCGCCGCGCGCGGCAGGTCGTGGTTGAGCAGATAGGCCATCGCTAGACTACTGGTGCTCTTGGGGATAAAGACCTCGGAGCCAAGGGCACGCGCCAGCTCAAGGCCGCTGAGCAGGTAGTGGATCGCCTGGTCGGGCGCGAGCAGCGCGATAAAGATCTGGCCAAGCGTCTCGTATGTTGCCGCCATCCACTGGCGGTGATCGATGCTGGTCGCGATCTCTAGCCCAGCTTGAGCGTGGATCAACGCCGGGCCAAAGGAGCCAAAGGTCTTGTACACCTGGCCCGCGGTGTACTCTGCGTACGCCTGGCCGGCAAGCCACTCGATCTGGCGCGCCAGGCGCAGGGCCTCGGCCAGATCCGCGGCGCACGCGTCAGCGCTGCGGTAGGCGCAGATGATCGAGTCGCCGCTGACCCCGCCCGAGAACATGGCGCGGGATGCCAGGGCCGAGGAGAGGCCGGCAGAATCTTCCAGCACACGGTACAGGTCGATCGCACGCCCGAACTGCTGCACCGAGCGCTGCATATCGCCGTAGAGGCCATTCGCCATTCCGAGCAGGTCGAGCGTGTCGGTCGTGCCCTGCCGGTCGCCCGCGGCCTCGAACAGCTCCAGGGCCTGCTCGTGGAGGCGCAGCCCCTTCTCCGCCTCGCCCCGGTTCACATGCCAGTTCCCCAGCCGATTCAGGCTGCGCGCCAGTCGCCCCGGCTCGCCCAGCCCGTGTGCCACGTCAAGCGCCTGGCCGAACCACACGCCGGTCTGCTGGTAGTCACGGCTCGCCCAGAGCTGGCCGAGGTCGAGCATGCTCTGCCAGATCGCCTCGCTATCCTGGGCAGCCCGTGCCAGCTCAAGCGCCCGCTCATAGTCAGCGCGCGCATGCTCGAAGTCGCCCAGGGTTGCGTAGGCGTGCCCGCGCGCCAGGGGCAGCGCAGGAGACGGCGTTACCCCCACCGCATTGGTGGCCTGTAGGGCGCGGCTGTATTGCTCGACCGCGGCTAGGGGTGAGCCCAGCGCCAGCGCGCGCTCACCCGCGCGCTGAGCGTATTCCAGCGCCCGCTCCCAGCTTCCCGACTCAAAGTAGTGATAGGCCAGGTCCGCGACATGGAGGTCGAGCGCATCGGCGTAGCAGCGCTCGGTCTCCTCTGCGACGAGGCGGTGCAAGGCGGCACGCTCGCGTGCCAGCAGCCCGGCGGAGATCGCCTGGCGGGTCAAGGCGTGGCGGAAGGCGAACCGCTCGGTCGACTCCTCCACGACCAGCTGCGCCGCAATCAGCTCCTTCACCAGCGGCAGGAGCTCGCCCTCATCGAGCTCTGCCAGGCGCTGCAGCAGCGCGAAGTCGAAGCGCCTGCCAACCACTGCCGCCAGGGTCAGCACCCGCCGGGCCTCCTCACCGAGCAGAACCACGCGCTGTGCTACGGCGTCGTTCAGGCTGCGCGGGATGCGCAGCGCCTCCATCGGCTTGCGATCCCAGCTGCCGTTGGCATAGAAGATATCGCCCGCCGCGATCAGCGCCTTGAGCAGCTCCTCCACGAAGAAGGGGTTGCCCTCGGTCAGACGGTAGACTGTGTCGAGCGTCTCGAGTCGCACCGAGCGTGGCAGGGCAAAGATGGTGCGGATCATTGCCGCGACCTCGTCGCGGCTGAGGGGGGCGAGCTGCAGCTCCTGCGCGAGGCGCTCGCGCTCCAGCTGGGCAAGCCAGCGGCCGAGCCGTGGGTCGACCTCATCACTGCGGAAGGTGCCAACCAGGAGCAGCGACCAGACCCCGGGGTGTCGCAGCAGGTAGAGCAGAAAATCCAGGCTGCTCTCGTCGCACCAGTGGAGGTCCTCGACGACGAGGAGCACTGGCTGGGACGCTGTCGCGGTGAGGCAGACGGTGAGCGCGTTGAACAGTCGTCGCTGCTGCTGCCCGGTATCAAGGGTGGGAGGCGGCGGCAGATCTGGTAGGGGGTGTACCAGATCGGGCAGCAGAGGCGCTAGCTCGTGGGCGAAGCGCTCGACAACAACGGTCGGCAGCGCGCCAACAGCAAGTTGGGCGCGCAGGATGTCGATCAGGGGCGCATACGGGCAGGCACTATCTTGGGGAAAGCAGGTCCCCTGCAGGATAACAAAGCCGCGCTCCGTGGCGTAGGCATTGGCCTCGCTGGCGAGGCGCGATTTGCCTACCCCGGCCTCGCCCGCAAGCAGCACACACTGTGCGCGACCGGTGGGCATCTGGTCAATGAGCTGGCGCAGCGCATCGAACTCTACGCTATGCCCGATCATCACCGGGCAGACAGCCAGGTATGGAGCGACTGCTGTCATAGCGGGCTCCGGCTCATTGGTCACCGAGTGTATAGCGACAGTGTAGCACGGAGCGCGCCCAGTCTCCACCGCGCCAAACCGGTTCTCCCGGCACACAACGCAGACCTTGGAGCTTCTAATGAGCGAGAATGACTTAAGGATTATGGCGCGCGGAGCCGCGCCATCAATCCTCGTTGAACGAGCGCTCGCGCGCCGCCCACTTGGAAATTGCTCCCGCCCGTGTCCTGGCTCAGCCCGGCGCTTGCCCCCGACATTGCTTCCCGGCGTGCGTAACCCGCCAAGATCAGCGCCTCAAGCCCTAAGGATTGCGGGTGCGGGCGGCTCAGTATGCGCGAGCGAGCCACCCACAACCATCAGCCGGGGAGGAGACGACAACGACGGCACACGCCACCAGCCAGGTATGCTCGGCACACCTGGTCGGCTGGCACCAGCTCAGGACCCACACACGCTGGAGTGGAGGGCCACGGCTTGTCGCCTGGGGGGCTGGCTGTGGCCCTTGCTCACGGCGTCGCTGCGGCTGAAGCGTCTGGAGCAGCTGCATCTCCTGCCCACACGACGGGCAGCAGCGAACATCTCCCACTGCTCGTTCTGCCTGGGGAGCCAGCGCCTGTACTGGCGGCTCCACCACAGCCTGTCGCAGCCTCAAGATGCTGCGCGCCTCCGCAAGCAGCTGCCGCTTGGCCGGGCAGAGCAACCCGTAGTAGCGCACCTTCACGAAGCCTTTGGGCAACACGTGGGCCAGAAAGCGGCTGATGAAGGCCTCAACTGGCAGGGTGGTGCGCTTCTTCTGGGCGGTCTTGCCGTCGGTGTAGCGGAACGTCACCTCGTCGTTGACCACCCGCTCGATGCGGTTGTTGCTGAGTGCGATGCGGAAGATGTAGGGGGCCAGGTACTTCAAGGCCGTCGCCCCGCTGCCGACGGGCCGGCAGTCCACCACCCAGGACTGCTTCCAGGCACGCGCGTTCACCTCCCGGAGCAAGGGCGTTTTCGCCAGCCCCCTACGGAACTTGGCCCGAAACAGCTGACCCAGGGGCTTGACGTGAACCAGGAAGTCACGCTTGCCGACCAGCCAACGCTTGCCCTCCGCAGAGAGCGCCAGCGCCGGGACGAGGAAGTGGATGTGGGGGTGGTAGCGCAGGTCACGGGTCCAGGTCTGCAAGACACCCAGCATGCCGATCTGCCCGCCGAGGAAGCGCGGGTCGCGAGCGAGCTGCTGAAGCGCGCTCGATGAGGCGTGAAAGAGCAGCGGGTAGAGCGTCTCGGGATGCTGGCGCGCGACGGCTCGCAGCTCGGCGGGTAGGGTGAAGGTGACGAGGAAGTAGGGCACGGGCAACAGCAAGGCCTGCTGCGAGGCGAGCCAAGTTTCAGAAGCCTCCTGCTGACAGGTCGGACAGTGGCGGTTGCGGCAGGAATGGTAGCTGTAGCGGGTGGTCTGGCAGGCCGGGCAAATGTAGAGCTGTCCGCCGAGAGCCTCGGTGCGACACTGGGCGATGGCCTGCATGGCCTGGAGTTGGCTGTCGGAAAGGCTGGAACCCAAGCGCGCGCGATAGGCCGGTCCATAGCGGCGAAAGATCTCGCCAAGCGTGGTCACTGCATACCTGCGGTGAGCGTGTCGAGTGCGCCAGTGGCGAGCTCTTCGGCCTTCTGGGTGAGGTGGGTGTAGATCGCCGTGGTGGACGGCGAGCGATGACCAAGCCAGACCTGGATCACGCGCAGGTTGACGCCGGCCTCAAGCAGATGGGTGGCCCAGGAGTGGCGCAGGGTGTGCACACAGGCGGGCTTGCTGATGCCGGCATCACGCCGTGCGGCATGAAAGGCCGTGCGGAGCGTGCAGGCGTGGATGGGTTTGGTGGCAGTACGAGGGTCAACGCCGCGCCGGCCGACCGAGGGAAAGAGCCAGACAGGATTACGATGGGTGACCCAGAGGGAACGGAGCAGGGTTAAGGTGCGGGCAGGCAAGGGCACATAGCGGTCTTTGCAGCCTTTGGCGCCGCGGAGCTGGAGCTGCATCCGCGCGCTGTCGATCTGGGAGACCTGGAGGTTGGCCCCTTCGCTGATGCGCAAGCCGCAGGAGTAGATGGTGGCAAGGCAGGCGTAGTGGTGGGAGAGGGTGAGATGGTCGAGGATCTGCCAGACTTCGTCGAGGCTGAGCACGACGGGCAAGGTGTGAATGGGCCGGGGACGATACAGGTCAAGACGGGGCCAGGGCTGGCGCAGGGTGACCTCGAAGAAGAACTTGAACGCGCTGATGGCGACGGTGGTGGTTGAGCGGGAGAGGCCGCGCTGCTTGAGGTGGAGGAAGTACTGGCGGAACTCCTCATCGGTCACGAGGTCGGGGGATTTGCCGTAGTAGAAGGCCAACTGCTCAACATGACGCAGGTATGCGTCCTGGGTCGCCGGCGCCAGGCCCCGCAGCTGCATGTCCTCGGTCATCCGCTGTCGTAAGGGGGTCACGATGAAACCTCCTGGTGTGAAGGGATACGCCACCAGGAGGCATCGTCACATGGGCATCAGGAGACAGCAAGATAGCAGAGGAAACAGACAACCGGGGGGTAGGGACTCTCTGCGCGAAGCGCTTCGTTCAATGCGCGCTACCGCGCGCCAGAGCCCTTTCCAATGCGCTTTTCAGCATCAGGAAGGGTTCTGGCGTATTTCGGCACCGCGTATCGCTTGATAGCCCTGGAACTTCTACTTCCGCATAGCAATGCGCTCCAGCACCGCTAGCCGAGCTTAGCGCGCATTATGATGCCCTTCACCTGGGATCGGGTATTTGAAATGATTAGCCCTGGCTCTGCCTATCGCCTCCGGCCATCACACCGACGGTTTCCGCGCGATGGCAATCACCCGCTCCAGCTCAGCATGGGCGCCGATGCCCACGAAGATGGCGATAGCCCGCACAAAGTGTTCCTGATACGAGTGGCCTACACCCCGATCTCCGCGAGCAGCGCGTTGGCGGCGGCCTCCAGATCGTGCGCAGTACCACGCTGTATGGCTCGATCGATACGCTCGGTCGGTAACCTACGCGTGAGCTCACTCAGCAGCCGCTCCCCTCGTCGCCTGGACCGCTGCGGCGCGGCCGGGTGGTGATGCACAAGGGCCAGCAGATCGACGGCCCGCTCCAGGCGCCCCTCCGCGGCCAGGAGTTCAGCCAGCGCGCCCAGGGCGTCGAGGGTGAGATCCTGAGCGCCGACAGCCTGGGCGGTACGGAGCGCCTCGGTCAGCAGGTGCCGCGCCGCGTGGAGCTCACCCAGGGCGCACTCGGCGAGGCCCAGGTGGCAGAGCGAGCTGCTGACCGAGCGCTGGCTGCCGGACTCGCGGCTACGCTCGAGGCTAGCGCGGTGCAGCCGCACGGCACCCGCGGCGTCGCCCTGAGTAAATGCCAGCCTACCCAGGTTGCCGAGCGCTGTGGCCGCTCCGAGCGAGTGGCCGACCGCCAGGCAGACCTCCAGACTCTCCTGGAAGCGCCGCTCCGCCTCTGCGTGCTGGCCCACCGCCTGGGCTAGGAGGCCCAGGCGCAGGAGCGAGGCCGCAGCGCCCACCTTGTCGTCGGCGGCCAACCCGACGGAGAGGCTTTCCTGATAGCACCTCTGCGCTTCAGCGCTATTGCCCAGACTCCGGGCGACATCGCCGAGGAACTGCAAGCCGCCCACGATACCGCGCGAGTGACCGATGGCCTGGTGATCCACAAGGCCCTCGCCCAGATGCTGGCGCGCCTCCTCGTTGCGGCCAAGAGCCATGCAGGCGAGCCCCAGGCCCTGGAATGCGAAGCCCCTGATCAGCCGTAGGCCATGCTCCTCGGTCAGCATAATGCACGCGCGCAGGGGCGTCTCGGCCTCCCGGTAGGGGCCTAGGATCGCGGCCAGCATCCCCCGGAGCAGCAGGTAGTTCGCGCGCAGCGCCGCAGGCATGCCCGCCTGTTCCAGGGACTCATAGCTGTCCACGCAGCTGTAGGCCAGGTCGAACTGGCGCAGATGCACGTGGAGCCATCCCTCGGTAACGAGCGCAAAGCCGATCAGATACTCGCGCAGTAGGCGGGGCTCATCGACTGCCTCGGCGGCATGCTTCGCGAGCAGGCGAAAGCGCTCGATGCCCTCGGCGAACAGGCCATAGGTCTGGTAGAACAGCGACAACCCATGCATCGCGGCGGCGATGCGCTCGATGCGCCGCCGCTCGACGGTCCAGATCCAGGCAGCCCGCACATTATCGATCTCAGCTGCCACCGCCGCTTGCGCGGCCCGCTCGTCAATGTTGTGGTCGGGCGCAAACATCCGGTATTGCAGTAGCCCGAGGTAGTAGGCGCTATGCCGATCCGCCGTCTGCTCAGCGTCGCCTGCATCAGCCAGGCACTCTGCCGCGTACTGGCGCAGGGCCTCGTGCAGCTCGTAGCGGCCGGAGGGCCGGGTGACGAGCAGCGACTTGTCCACGAGGGCTGAGAGGATCGCCAGGGAGGCGCCGGCGACCTGCGCGGCGGCCTCGCGGCGGAAGCCGCCCCGGAAGATCGCCAGCCGGGCGAAGACGCCCTGCTCCTCAGCTGTCAGCGTGCGCCAGGAGTAGGTGAAGGCCGCGCGCAGGCTGCGGTGGCGGTCTGACACATCGCGGGCTGTGCTCGTCAGCACGTCGAGGCTGTGCGCGATCTCGGCGGCAATCTCAGCGCACGGCATCAGCCGCACTAGGGCCGCGGCCAGCTCAAGCCCCAGCGGCAGGCCCTGCACCAGGCGGCAGATCTGCAGGACCGCCGGCCACACCTCCGGCGTCAGCACGAAGCCCGGCTGCACCCGCGCCGCGCGCTGCACGAAGAGCGCGACCGCGCCGTACTCTTCGGCCCCCTGGGCCGGCTGGTCGCCCTCGGGGACCCGCAGCCCGTCGAGCGGCACAAGCCACTCCTCAAGCAGGTTCAGCCGCTCGCGCGAGGTGACGAATAGTTTCACGCCGGAGGCGTGGTCAAGGATGCGTGCGAGCAGGCGGGTGCCATCAAGCAGGTGCTCAACGTTGTCGAGCAGCAGCAGCAGTCGCCGCTCGCGTAGGAAGGCGAGCAGCTGGGTCTCGGCGTCGGTCTCGCCGAAGTGGCTGAGCCCAAGGGCGTCCGCGATTGTCGAGCCGAGGAGGTCACTGGTGTCGACACCCACCAGCGCGACGAAATACACTCCATGTGAGAAGCGTTCGCGCTGGACCGCGGCTGCCTCCAATGCGAGGCGTGTCTTGCCGATGCCCCCAGGGCCGAGCAAGGTGAGCAACCGGCAGCCCTGGTCTGCCAGCCTCCCCGCAATCAGGGCAAGCTCCGCTTCCCTGCCGATGCATGGCGCGGCCAGCGGAGGCAGGTTGCTCTGGGCGGGCTGAGAGGCGGTGATGGGCAGCGCTTGATCCTGCGGCGCCGGGGCCGAGGGGTGGAGGGGTGGGGGCATGTCGAGTGGCTGGGCCGTCTGCGGCGCATCACTGGTGACATCCTGCTCCTCGTCGTCGCCCGGCGCGGGGCTGGCACGGGCGGCGGCGAGGAAGGTGGCGCGCTGCGTCCCGGACAGCCCGAGCACATCGGCAAGCTGGGTGGCGAGCTGGCGCGAGGGGCGGCGCTGGGCGGCCTCCAGCTTCTTGACAGTGTCGCGCGAGCAGAAAGCCGCCTGGCCCAGGGCCTCCTGGGTCAGGTCACGCTCGCGTCGCAGCCGGTGCAACAGGCGCCCGAACTCGCTCGCGTTGCTCATCATTATACTCCGTCGCGCTGGGTGAAGGTCCAGTATAGCCGATAGCACGCGCGATTGTCTCTCTTTCTGTCCCCAAAATTGGGCCGCTTGTCCCCTCGGCGGAGCGGTCGAGCCGTGCTTTACTGACGCCACGCAAGTGAGTAGACAGCGAGCAGGAGGCCAGCGATGATCTTCAGGAGTCCCTACCCCGACACCGCGATCCCCGTGTTGCCAGTCACAGGGTACGTCTTCGCGCGCGCGCAGGAGCTCGGCGATAAGCTGGCGATCATCGACGGGCCGAGCGGACGCGCGCTCAGCTACGCCCAGCTAGGGGCGGCGATCCGACGCGTGGCGGCCGGGCTCCACGAGCGCGGCCTGCGCAAGGGCGACGTCTTCGCAATCTACAGCCCAAACCTGCCCGAGTACACGATCGCCTTTCACGCCGTCGCCTCTCTGGGCGGCATCCTCACCACGGTCAACCCACTGGCCACCGCCGACGAGCTCGCCTTCCAGCTCAAGGACGCGGGCGCGCACTACCTGCTCACCACGCCCCAACTCCTCGACACGGCCCGCGCCGCAGCGGCGCAAGCGGAGGTCCGCGAGATCTTCACCTTCGGTGAGGCCGCCGGCGCCACGCCCTTCGCCGTGCTGCTCGCCTGCGCGGGCGAGCCGCCCGCGGTTGTGATCGACCCGCGTGAGGATCTGCTGGTCCTGCCCTACTCCAGCGGCACCACCGGCCACCCGAAAGGGGTCATGCTCACGCACCACAACATGGTCGCCAACCTCGCCCAGTGCGACGCCCTACCCGACAAGGACATCACGGCGGACGACACCGTGATCGCCGTGTTGCCCTTCTACCACATCTACGGCATGACCATCCTGATGAACCTGCCCTTCGTGGTGGGCGCCACGGTGGTTACGATGCCACGCTTCGACCTGGAGCAGTTCCTCCAAATTATGCAGGACTACAGCGTGAGCTTTGCCTACCTGGTGCCGCCGATCATGGTCGCCCTGGCCAGGCACCTGTCGGTGGACAAGTATGACCTCTCGGCCCTCAGGGGGATCAACTCGGGCGCGGCTCCGCTGAGCGAGCCGATCGCGCGGGCCTGCGCCGAGCGTCTGGGCTGCCTGCTGAAGCAGGGCTATGGCCTGACCGAGGCGAGCCCGGTCACCCATACGAACCCCCTGGTGCCCGAGAAGAACAAGATCGCGACGGTTGGCCTGCTCATCCCCAATACCGAGTGCATGGTGGTTGACACTGTGAGCGGCCAGCCCCTCGGCCCGGGCGAGCAGGGCGAGCTCTGGGTCCGCGGCCCCCAGGTGATGCGCGGCTACCTCAACAACCCCGAGGCCACAGCTGCGCTGATCGACGCCGACGGCTGGCTCCACACCGGTGACATCGCCTCGGCGGACGAGGACGGCTACTTCACGATAGCCGACCGGCTCAAGGAGCTGATCAAATACAACGCGTTCCAGGTGGCCCCATCAGAGCTGGAGGCGGTCTTGCTGGGGCACCCGGCCGTAGCCGAGGCTGCGGTGGTGGGTCGCCCTGACGTGACAGTCGGCGAGCTGCCGGTGGCCTACGTGGTGACCCGCGCCCCTGTGAGCGCCGATGAGCTGATCGCCTACGTAGCCAAGCGCGTCACGCCCTACAAGCGCATTCGCGGGGTAGAGTTCACCGACCAGATCCCCAAAGTCGCCAGCGGCAAGCTTCTGCGCCGCGTGCTCGTCGAGCGCGAGCGCTCGCGCATTGTCGGCGTGTGACACAAGGCACGAGCGTACCTCGCACGCAAAGGATGTCATAGTGGAGCTTCCAATCTCGTGGTCGCGGGTGCCGCTCACCCGGCGCACCTAGCTGGCCTGGGCCTACATCGCCGCCGCCCTCGAGCAACTCCCGCCTGCCTGGACGAGCTTCGCCCTGACCCTGACCGGGCTGGTGGGCGGCAGCGTGCTGGCACTGCCGATCGCCACCGTCCACCTCGGCCCGCTCTCCGGCGTCCTGGTGATTGGACTCCTCGGCCTGGTCAACATGCTTACCATCAGTGCCCTGTCTGAGGCCTGCATCCGCAGCGGCCCGATCCGTTTCGGCGGCGCCTACTTCGGCGGCATGGTTCGCGGCTATCTCGGCGACACTGCCGGGCTGGTCTTCTCCATCGTGCTGTTCGTGGACTGCTTTGTGTCGATGCTGCTCTATACCATCGGCATCGCCGCGACCCTCGCAGCTGTGAGGCGGCGCGCTGGGGGCAGAGGTGCTGGCCGCCCAGAGTGGCACCGTCCTTGCCCCACTCGCCGCCGTCGCCGGCCCGGCGGTTCATCTCCTCGGCACCGTCTTCGTGCTGCTCTCGATGGGGCTCGGCTCGATCCACACAACGCTGGCGATCAGCCGGCAGTTTGTGGAGTGGCTGCCGGCGCAGGTGCGGTGTGTGTGGTGGCTGGTTGGGCGTGCTGCCGAACCTGGCGGTCTTCGCCGTGGCAGCCGCCCTGTTTCTCAGCGGCCGCGAGTCGTTTGTCGGCATCGCGGCGCTCTTCGGCACTCTGGCGCTGCCGCTGTTCGTGGGCGTCTTCCCGGCGCTGCTGCTGCTGGCCGCCCAACGGCGCGGCGAGTGTGTGCCAGACCGACCGCTCGGCCGCCTCGGCCACCCCGTCGTCCTCGTCGCTGTCGTGGCCTTCTTCCTCGGCGTCGTGGTGCTCCACGGGCTGGTGATCTGGGAGCAGCCCGTCGCGCGTGCCGCGGCCCTTGCGGTTGTCGTCGGGGTGACGCTGCTCTCCGGCGACACCTGGCGGCGAGGGCGTTTCGCCCCGCTGGCCGCGGTGGAGCTACGAACGAGCGCGGATGGCGGGCTTCTGGCCCGCCTGGTGGTCGGGGGCCAGCTGGTCAAGGCCACGTGCCGGTGGGACGGGCGACAGCTCGTGCTGGCACTGCCGGCCACAGGCGCACGTGAGTTGAAGGTGTGGGCCCACCTGCTCACGCCGGGAGGTGAGTCGCAGCCACTTGGGGTGGTGGCGGAGCTCGTTCAGGAGGATGGCGTACGGCAGATGAAGGTAGCGGCAGCAACCGGGTGGGTGATGGTGCCGTTCGACGGACGGGTGGGTGAGCTGCGGGTCGCGCTCTCTGGCCGGCAGAGCGGGTAGTTGACCACAGGGAGGACTGTGTTCACCAACGCGCTCACCGCTGGCCACTCCGCCGCGCCTGGCCTGATGCGCTCGCCGGGGGCCGCTTCGCCCTGCTGCGAAGGTACGCAGCGCCCCTGTCCCCATTTCTGTCCCCAAAACGGGGCACCTTGTCCCCTCGGCGCCCGGGCCTCGGCGTGGTTTACTACCGCCACGCAACCGAGCGTGTAGCGAGCAGAGCAGGAGGTCTCTTGATGAACCCGATTACACTCACCACCGCCCGGTCACGAGCCCGGAGTCAGGCCCTACGCTTAGCGGGCCTTGCGGTGATCATCGTAGTCATACTAGCTGCGGCGGTGGCAGTGATGGTGCGGGAGCCGGCAGTGGCGCATACGAGCATTAGCCAATCACCCGGCGCAGTAACCCGCGCAGATGTGACCATCGAGATGGGGGCCGGCGTGCTCCGCCTGGGCGCCCTGACTGCGGGCGACGCGCTGCTCAGCGGTACCCTGGATTACCCTACCCACGAGCACATAGCGCGGCAATTCGTGCTCAGCGATGGGATAGCTACGTATGATCTGCGGAGCCAGGCTATACGCCCGGGCTGGCCTGCCGGCTGGCTGTATCCGGTTGAGCAGCTCCGCTGGGATCTGGGGCTGAGCTCGGAGACTCCCCTCAATCTCGCGGTCCAGGTTGGCGTGGGTGACGCGCAGTTGGATCTGGCCGAGCTTCACCTGGAGCAGCTGCGGGTCCAAAGCGGCATCGGGACGACTACCCTAACCTTGCCCCGCTCTGGCCAGGTGCGTGCTGAGGTCAAGGGCAGTAGCGGCGACACAATCATCACCATCCCTGCCGGTGTTGCAGTCTCGATCAGGGCGCAAGACGGGGGAGGAGCGGTGACCCTGGTTGTCAACGGACACCCCCGGCGTCTCCCCTACATCTCGCCCAATTACACCGCAGCCGCGAATCGGGTTGCGCTGACAGTTATTGGAGGCATGGGTGTGGTTGCGCTGCACGTCAATGTGTAAGCCAGACGTGCTGGCGCGCCAAGTTGTGAGCACGCAGGCCTACGTCACCGTGCGCGAGCGATGGCACCGGTGCTCCAGGCGTGGGCGTAGGAGCGCAGCGAGCAATGAGCTTGCTGCGCGATCTAGACCCGCGGCCTTCCTCTTGGAACTGGGCCCTCGTGCGTGGTCTGGATATCCTCACATCATGAGCGCGACGAATTCGCTGTGCCCGAAGGCGCCCGCGAAGCCGATGACGCTGCGCGTCGGCGCGAAGCGCCATCACCAGCAGGACGTGGTCGCGCTTGCCGAGCAAGGTGCCAGGGAGGGCGCCATCGCCTGCCGGAGCGGTGCCTGCCGGAGCGGCGCCTTGCCGTTGGGTGCCATCCCCGCGTGGCTCTGGCTTCGCGCCGCCGACCAGCGCCACCTGCCGACAGCCCAACCTGACACCGCCGAGCGCGACGAATGAGTTCAGCTGCGTTACGAAGGGTCCCAGGAGGGGCTTGCGCTCCCCGGGACCCTGCTCAATCCATCGCAAGCGGGCTTGCACGCCGTTCGCCCACAGGCATGGCTTTGGGGAAGGTCCACGCGCCGTCGAGGACTTCCGGGCGGGGGCGGTAGAGGCGGACGACATAGTTCCAGCCGGGGGTGATCGGCAGATTGTTCACCGCGTCGGCGCCCCGGCCAAAGGTGATCGTGATACTGCCGTCGGCGTTCTTCGCCGCCGTGACATTGTTGTAGGCGTAGAGGTGCTGGTTGTTTGGTTCCAGATAGCCGTCCTGGTTGTAGACGGTGATCGACCAGAAGCCGTCCACCGGCACATCCTTGACGGTGAAGGCGTGCGGGGTCGTGCCGTCATTCTGCTCGGGGACAATGTTCAGGTAGATCGCGTCTTCCAGGGGGTTGCCGCCCCAGCCGTAGGCGGTGAAGAGCAGGTGCCTGAGCGGATCAACCTCACCCGGCTTGCCGAAGCTGCCTTCGTTCGATTTCAAGGTCGCTGCCAGAACGTTGAGCGCGTCGCGAAGCCGTGCGAGGGCCTCCTGGTCCCAGTCAGGTACCTCGAAGGCCCCTGGGGCGGCCTGGCTCGCGGTCGTCTGGTCCTGGATCACATGCGCCCGCTGCACGTCCGCCGGGTTGTTTGCGTCCACAAAGGTGCGGATCAGCCCGAGGACATAGCGTGTGCCAACGTCCTCCTGGGTGAACGTGTAGGTGCCCGGGTCGTAGACGGTCGCCAGGGAGTAGTGATCCTGGTTGACGATCTGGATGGACTGGAAGCGGCCGCCAGCGTCCGGCTTGTGAAGAGTGAGCGGCCCTGCCGCCAGATCGAACACGCCGAGCGAGTAGAGCGTGTCGCGGTTCATCCTGATGACATCCTGCTTGGCGACGGGGGTCGGCTGGCGGAGGTGGAAGAACCGCCCAAACCCGCCCTGGTCGACGAAGGCCTTGAAATACTTGTCGCTCTCGGCCCGGACGAAGCTCTCGACGGTGACTTCCTGCTTGGCTGATGCCTGGGTCATGGGATTGCCTCCATACTACAGGCGTCCTTGCCGACTGCGCGGCACAACACTTCATGAACATAGGGGGCAAGGAGGGTTAGGCCCTCCCACCGCCCAAGGTTCACGGTAGCGATCATGATAGCGGTGCTCCTTCTGGTGGAGCACCGCCCATAAGGTCAGGTATGACACGTTCTCCGATCCGGGTTCTTAGGGCATAGCGGAAGGCTGGTTCGAGGCCCCCCGAAAGCCAATGACCATAGATTGGGACCGTCATGACAAGCGTGGCTACACTAGCAGTGCCAACGAGACCCACACTCTGGGAGCCCCATGCAGCAGGCCAGGCATCGGCTCATATGGATGCATCGTCCTACCTACCTTCCTTGTGCGACAGTCGCTCTAGCCGCGCCCGCCCGAGACACAGGAGGCGTCGGTGACGCTGTGAGGTCGAGACCTGCCGGCTGCGCGCAGCTGAAAGCGTTCCGACAATGCGCTACAGTCATCGGCACCTGGTACTACGCCTGGCCTGTCGCGATCGCGACGCCCATCGCGCCAAGCAGGAGCGCCGTGGTCACCACCGTCGCCAGCCACAGTCGCCGGTTCAGGGCAAACATCGGCGCGCCCATAAGCACGATCGCGCCGAAGAACAGCATCAGGTAGGGTACGAGGATGGCCGGGCGCCCGGGTGAGCGAAACTCGATCGGCCAGAGATAGTCGACGACGAGCATCAGCCCGATGAAGGTCAGGTAGACCACTGGCCCGAGCCGGTGGCGCCAGCCGGCGTGTGCCCGCCAGAATGCCACGAGGGCGAGGGCCGTAGGCACGGCCAGGCCGATCAGGCCGTAGCCGAGGACGTGGTTGATTGCCATGCTCCCGGTGCGCGCCCGCGTGAGGAACCCCAGGGCCTGAAGGAGATTCACCGCGTTCACCACGCCCCAGACGGTCAGTGCTGCTCGCCAGGCGGCGCCGTGTTGCAGGATCTGGTCAGCATTGTTCGCTGTCGACACGTCGTTCATCGCAGTGCCTCCGTAGCGCGCGCAAGGCTAGCCCCAACGACCACCAGCATCAGGCCAGAGGCCGCCAGCCCTGCACTGATCTGGTTCGAGCCCAGCACGTCGTCAGCCGCCGCCGCGGGCGCGGCAAACACCATAACTTGGTGACGAAGCTTGTATACGCGCCCGATTCAGTGCGCCGGCCGCATCCCAAAGAGCCAGCGGGTCGCGCGGGTCCGGCGCACGGCGACGTCGTAGACCAGCAGGGTGGTCGCCAGCGCCGACAGGCTGATCACCAAGTATTTGGCCACAGCTGTTAGTTCCCACGCGACTACGTAGTAGCCGATTACGAACACGATCGTCTGGTGCAGGATGTAGAAGGGCAAAAAGGCCTCGCCGGCATAGGTGATCAGCCGTGCGCCTGGCTGCTGCTGCTCAGTCACCGTCTGATCGTCAGGCTGGATGCGCGGACTCAGCAGAGCGTGCTCCGTGGCCAGGGTGCGTAGCACACGTGGCCGTGACCCGAACCCCAGGATGGCGATCATCCAGGCCCAGGCGCCCACGCTCTTCAGCCCCCGCCAGGCCAGGCTGCCGAGATCGTAGCCTCGGGTCGGATCGACGCCGGCAACATCGCTCAAGTAGAAGGCGCCAACGGCATAGATCACCATGAGCACGAGTGCGACCACCAGCGCGCTGCGCCAGCCGCGGCCCATCGCCTTGGCCAGACGCGCGTCAGCGGCGAGCAGGTAGCCACAGCAGAGAAAGATCGCAAAGGTCTGATACTTCCATCCACCGTTGGCCGCGGCGCCGAACCCGACGTCGACCAGCACAATCGGTAGCGCCAGCAGCCAGATCGCGCCTGGCCGCGCTAGCACGTCGGTCAGGGCGGTGAGCCTGCGCTCGCCGGATGGCCTTTGCAGATACCAGAAGAGCGGCAAGAGCAGCAGCGAGAAGAAGAACAGGTCGCTCAAGAACCACAAGTGGGCCACCGTGAACAGCCCGCTCGCCGGGTTTGCACAGACCAGCCCGAACAGGTCCGGGCACAGGCGCACGTCGAAGAAGCGCGGCAGAAACTCCCAGTAGGTCAGGCCTGCGCTCGGGTTGGCCTGCAAGAGGTGGACATACACCTGCGGCGGGACCACGACCAGCGCTCCGAAGATCAAGGGCACAAGCAGGCGCTGCACCCGGTCCTGCACGAATGCGGCGGTGGTACGCTTGTGGAGCGAGTGGCGGATGCTGAACCCGGCGATCACAAACATCAGTGGCATCGCCCACAGGGCACAGCACACGACAACCAGGGTTACGAGGGGGCTGGTGGTGTCATTCTTCACCCCCTCCGGCAACGGCAGCGTGTCGAAGATGCGCGCGGTGTGGAAGAAGACCAGGCCGAAGACCAGCAGCACGCGCAGCAGGTCGAGGTCCCGGCGACGCGCCGCCTCGCCGGCGATAGCCCCATCCGCCGGGTGCGCGACGCTAGATGCTCTGAGCGACTGGCTTGTCATCTGCAACCTCCTCACGGCGTCTCCGGCCAGGGAATGCTGCGGAGTTCCTTGCCGGTCGCCACGTCCCACAGCTTCACCGTGCCGTCGAAGGAGGCCGAGGCGAGCGTGGCGCCGTCGGGGCTGAAGGCCACACCGCGCACGATCCAGCGGTGACCCTTCAGCGTCTGCACTGCGGCGCCCGTGTCCACCTCCCAGAGCCGGGCGGTCCAGTCATCGCCGGCCGTCGCGAGCAGAGCGCCGTCAGGGCTAAAGGCGATATCGCCTACCCAGGCGGTGCCCAGGAGCGTCCGCACCGGTTTGCCCGTGGCAACTTCCCATAGCTGAGCGGTGATACCTTCGACTTGCATCGTACCCGCGAGCAAGGCGCCATCGGGGCTAAAGACAACCCGTGACACGCCCTGGCCCCGGAGCGTGCGCACCCGGTCGCCGGTCGCGGCATTCCACAGCTCCGCAGGCCCGCGAAACGGCGTGTGCGACGCCATGCTGCGGGCGGTGGCCAGCAGCCTCCCGTCCGGGCTCCACGCCAGGTCCTCCACCGACCCGGTCACGCGGCGTTGGCGGTCGTGTGGGGTGCCGGACGCCGCATCCCACACCTGCATCCCACCGAACGGCGACGCAGCGACGAGCAGCGTGCCGTCGGGGCTAAAGGCCACACCGCGCACATCATCAGCCAGTATGCGCTGGGACAGATCCCAGTAGGCAAGCGGCATCCCAGCATAGGGCAGGGTAAACACCACGAGAGTCAGGGCCACGATCACCAGGGCGGCCAGGAGCAAGCGCTGCCAGGCCGTTCGCCGCGGCGCCTCCGCCGGGGTATCCAGCGTGGCGGCGCCAGGCGCAGGCTGACACAAGAGCGCGACCAGCGCGCCGCCGGTGATGGCGCCCAGGAGCAGCCCGGCGGGGATGGCTGGTATCACCATAGCGTTGAAGGCTGCCAGCAACGGCGAGCTCGGCCCGCCGCCGCCCACGGAGAGCGTTACGCCATAGCCAAGCAAGCCCAGGCTCCAGCCCGCCGCGCTGGCCGGCGCCCACCACCAGCTATGGGCCAGGGCGCGGCGCAGGATGCGCCGCTGCCGAACCCCGGCCAGGGCGCCGCCCGCCAGCGCCACCACGAGCCAGCCCAGATCCGAAGGCTCACCCCAGATCCAGCAGGCGAGCCCCACAGGGAGGAGCAGCCCGACCGCTCCCGCGGGCGCCCACCCTCCTGAGTGGGGGAGTTCCGCCTTGAGCACGAGCCACTGCAGCAGTCCCACCCCGACGCCGATGCCAAGGGCCAGCAGCACGTTCCCGAGCAGGATTCTGGTGCCGCTGCCCAGGATCCAGACCACGATTCCGTTCCCGAGCAGGAGATAGCCCAGGAAAGAGCCCGCGTAGCCGCCAATGCACCAGCCAAGGATTGTCGCCGCCACCCACCAGAGCCAGAGCCGCAGTGCGTGAGCAGTGTGGCTCGGAGCGACAGAAGCAGCGTTCATCACACCCTCCCTGCCCTAAGGATTGTGAGGGCGAGAATACAATGAGGCCACTGACCGGCTAACGGCCAAGGGAGCGGTCGAAGAAGGCAGTGACCCGCGACTCGTACTCGCGCGCCCGCGCGTGGTCGAAGTCGGTGTGGCCCAACTCCGGCTCGAACCACAGCTCCTTCGGCTCGCCTGCGGCATCGTAGAGCTTCTGGCCGCTGTCGGGCGAGATCACCTGGTCGGCGCCGCCCTGCATCAGGAAGACCGGGCGCGGGCTGATCCGGCCGATCCACTGTGTCGCGTCGATCTCATTGGCCTCGAAGCCGCCCTCGCGCTCGGCCCAGCCGAGCACCAGCGGCGCGAACGGGAAGGGCGGCAGGCCGGTCCAGAACTTGACGCTGGCGTTGGCCGTGTCGGTCAGCGACGAGTAGGCACTCTGGGCCACCACGGCCTTGATCTGCGGGTTGTCAGCGGCGTACTCGATCGCCAGCATGCCGCCGTAGGAGTTGCCCAGGATGCCGATGCGCTGCGGGTCGACGTCGTCGCGGGTCAGCAGGTAGCGGTACCAGGCGTCAAGGTCGGCCATCACCGGGGCGCCGAACGAGACTTGCGTGCCGCCGCTGAAATCGTGGGCGCGCACCGAGGTCACCAGCACCCCGTAGCCGTGCCGCGCCAGGATCGCGGCCTGGTTGAGCATCTCGACGCGGTTCGCCTTATAGCCGTGCTGGGCCATGATTACCGCGCCGTTGTGGGTGGGGATGTACCAGCCGACGAGTTTCGTGCCGTCGGCGGACTCCACCAGCACCTCCTCGTAGTCGAGGCCGAACGCGCTGGGGAACACCTCGACCGCGGGCCTCGTGTCGACGCCCTGGGTCAGCATTCCGAGCGCCTGGCTGCGGGTCGTGTTGAGCAGCCAGACGACGGCGGCTAGAGCGATGATGATGACCGCTCTGCCCGCGAGCAGAAGTTTGCGCCTGTTCATAGCACCCTCCTCGTCGAAGGCACCATAAGACGCCCGAGGCGTGTCCCTGGCTGCGTCTGCGCAACGCCGCGACCAGGGGCGGTCGGTGCGCTCATGGTAGTACGTGCCCGCGGCGGTGTGCGGATCAGTATCGTCACAGCAGGGGAAGATCCGAACCGACTACGACCATTCACCGTATTCGCTGATCTGTGTACAAACGCTCACGCCGCGAGATTGGGCTCTCACTCCACCCGCGCTTAGCCCTGATAGACTCAAAGGCTGTGGATCAACTGTCGTTCGCGCAGTGCTCCGGTCGCGGCGGCGCCCGCCTCCTTCCCTGCTCCCCGCTCCCCCTCCTCGGCGGCTGCACGCCTGACGGTGGCATCGCTTCCGTCTGCGAGGTCGCCATGAACCGCCGACTGCGCATCCTCAGCCTGCTCGCGCTGCTCGGCCTGGGCATCGCCAGCTTCCCAGCGCCCATTGCCCGAGGCCATCTGCTGGGGCTGCCGCTCACGCCGCCGCTGGCGGTCGAGGCGACGAAGGGCGGCGAGGTTCGCCCGGTCCTCGTCCAGGCCTTCGAGCGCTCTGTGCTAACCCTCGACCCCCGCAACCCGGTCGGCTGGGAGGTGGAGCGCGGCAATCTTGGCGCCGATGCCCTGCGTACCCTCGGCCTGCCTCCCCCTCAACCGATGCTGGACTCCGAGCTCGGCGCGAACGTGACGCTGCCGCTGCACCTGGGCGCTGCGGTCGGCGTGCCGGGCCAGCAGGTGGTCGCCCGGCTGCGCTGGGCCGACGGGACCGAGCTGGCCCAGACCTTCATCCTGCTCCGCAATCAGGACGACCGCGGCCTGCTGCTCGCCAACCTGGAGTGGCCCAATCAAGTTGCGCCGCCGGCGCCGCCGACCCAAGGGGCGAGCCTCGAGCTTCGCGACCAGGCTGGGGTCCTCCTGGCGCGCCGCCCTCTCCCTGGGGATCGGCATCGGGAGCACCCTGATCGTCGGTGTCCTGGCGGCCCTGACCGTCGCTCGCCCGCTGGCGCCGCCCGCCGAGCCCGTGCCTCTGCCCCCGCAGGGCGGCTACTGGGAGCTGCCCACCGGCTCGCGCATCGCCTACCTGCGCCTCCCGGCCGTTGGCCCTGCGCAGGCGACGCCGATCATCCGCCTCCACGGCGGCCCTGGCGGCTACGCCGTCACCAACCAGCGCGCCGTCGCCTTCTTCGGCCATCTCGCCCAGGACGGGTACGATGTGTACCTCTACGACCAGATCGGCTCGGGCCTGTCGGCGCGCCTGGACGACCCACGCGAGTATACTCTGACCCGCTCGGTCGCCAACCTCGAGGCGATCCGGCAGGCCATCGGCGCGGATCAGCTGATCCTGCTGGGCGAGTCCTGGGGCGCGACCCTGGCCGCGAACTACATGGCTGCCTACCCTGATCACGTCGGGCGCGTCATCTTCTCCTCGCCCGCGCCGAGCAACCCCGCGGCGTGGGGCAGCTACCAGGCGACTTACGGGCGCGGCTCGCGCCGGCGCAGCAGCAGGCGCTCGCGCAGCTGACGGGCCAGCCACGCCTCCTGGTGATCACCCTGCTGGCTGGGCTTAACCCCCGCGCTGCGCGCAGTCTGGCGCCAGATCAGGAGCTGGATGGCTGGATGGACCGCTACGTCAGCCTCCAGATGCCTGCGCTGCGCTGCAACCCGGCGAGCGCGCCGGCCGTGTCGCCCGTGCACGGGTTTGGTTTTTGGGCCGCGCGGATGGTGGGGCGTGAGTTCTATGAGCAGCGCGCCACCCTGGACCCGCGCGCCCGGCTGGCGGGCGCGCTGACGCCGACCCTGATCCTGCGTGGGACGTGTGACCATATCGACGCGGCGGTTGCTGACCAGTACCGGGCGACGTTTGCCCGATCCACCCTGGTCACGTTTCCCGCTGCCGGGCACATCATCTACGAGGAACAGCCCGAGCGCTACCTGGCGGTCGTGCGGACGTTTCTGCACGAGCAGCCGGAACAGCCCGTCGGGCCGCGGCAGGGAGGTGCGTGATGGTTCCGCCAATGGAGCAATAGCGGCCCGACCGCCTCGGCCGGCCGATGGCGTGCGAGCCGGGCGCCCTGAAGCAGGGCCGAGCCGATCGATCCGGCCGCATCTGCACGTGCGCAGGTGCAGGAACCTGGGGCGAGGCGTCCAGTCGCGAAAGCGTCCTTGCCCGTGACAAAAGTGACTCTCTCCTACCGCCGCGTATTCGCTATCATGAGGAGTTGAACGAGCAGCACAGCGACTCACGCCGCGCCCGCGCCCCGTCGCGCGGGCGTTGTGTGTAGTACGAGAGCCCGTCCTCGCGACGGGCCGCTGCTGCTCCCGGTAGCTGCGGTCTCCTGGTGCGGAAGCCCACGGCGTCGCGCCGCGCGGACCGTGGCGCTGCGACGGAGAGGAGCACGTCATGAACACGGCAGGTTTTTTCCCGAGCCGCGTGCCTCACGGCGCGCGGGTCTGGCTCTGGTGGGTCGGGATGAGCACGCTCGGCTGGTTTCTCGGCTACTGGGCCAGCTTCATTCTGATCGAGGTGCTGCTGATGGGCAGCCCGCTGGCCGTGGTTGGCATGGCCGTGTTCTACATGCTCACCGGCGCCGCGGTGGGCCTGATGCAGTGGTGGGTGCTCAGCGTTCACTACCCCTCACCCGTGCATCGCTGGCGCTGGTGGGTGCCGGCCGGCATCGTCGGGATCGGGTTGCCTGTTGCGCTCTACGCCCTGATCTGGGGCGACCCCCTCTACGACCTGCGCTGGCTGCCCGCCATTGCGCTTGGCGGCGCGCTGGTCGGCGTGCTGCAGCAGCGCATCCTCCGGCACTGGGTCGCCCGCTCCTGGTGGTGGGTGCCGGCAAGCACAGTCGGCTGGACGCTCGGCCCGCTGGTGTACCTCGCCCTCTTCACCGTGGTCTGGCCCCCGTGGGGGCCGTCGCCGGCCTACGCCTTGCCGCTGACGCTGGTGCTGCCGGGACTGACGCTAGCCCTGGTCACGGCAAGCGCCATCATCTGGCTGCTTCGTCGACCAGCACGGCCGACCTCGTCTCCTGTCACGTAGCCTGGCCCGCTCGTGCCCTCATCAAAGAAGGAGGGCGTGATGAGCGCAGCATCTGTCGCCCTGAGCCCTGGGACACCTCGCCTGCGGATGTGGCTCGTGTGGGCGGCTGTGACGACGGTGGGCTGGACGATCGGCTGGGTGGGCGGCCTCGTCGTTGGCTACCTCCTGCTTGGCACCGCGATGGTCGTGATCGGCATCAGCGCTGGTGTCGGGCTGCTCCAGTGGCCGTTCCTTCCGCCGTCAGTCCGCCACGCGGGGTGGTGGGCACCGGCCAGTGTAGCCGGCATGGCCGCCCCTCTCCTCCTGTTCACGCTGAGCGGGGGCCATCCCCTTGCCCTGGATCTGCGCTGGCTGTCGATCGTGGTCGTTGGCGGCACCTGCGCGGGGGCGCTCCAGCAGCGCATCCTGCGCCAGTCGCTGGCGCACTCCTGGTGGTGGGTGCTAGCCAGCATGGCGGGCTGGGCCCTGGGCCTGCTGGTGTTCGCCGCCCTCGACGCCATCTGGCCTCGACCGGATCTCCAGCTCGCCTACCTCCTCCTGGTGACCGTCCCGCCAGGGGTCGTCTTTGGAGTGATCACCGGCGGCGCGCTGGTGAAGGGTCTCGCTCAGCCGGAGCAGCCGCTCGCCGCCCCGGCCTGGGCACCGGCTCGCGCCGGCCAGCCCTGGGCGCCAAGGTACCAGCCGGGGCCAGCAGCCATTGCTCCAGCCTGGGCTCCTGTGCCAGCCACGCGGCCCGCCACACCCTGGCCGCCGATCTGGGTGCGCTGGCTGATCACCGCCATCGTGATCGTGGTCGTGGGACCGCTGCTGCTCGCGCTGCTCTTCGTGATCACGATCTCGCTGCCGCCTCCACCAGGGCAGGAGCAGCCGATGGTTCTCGACCACACCCCTAGTGTCGCCTGGAGCCCCGACGGCACGCTGCTAGCGAGCCTCTCGCCGTACACGCTGGGCGGGGACAGAGTGCAGCTGTGGGATGTGGCGAGCGGGAGCGTGGCCGCCACTCAGCCCGGCACGGCGGGGGACGTCGCGGATGTCGCGCTTAGCCCGGACGGCCAGCTACTAGCAACCACTGACGGCGCGAGCGTGCGGCTGTGGGATGTCGCCATGGGGGCCAGAGCTGGAACGCTCACGGGGGTGCGGGTGCCGCAGATCACCGCCAGCCCGGGCGGCGCCCCGCAGTACGGCGGCCCGCCGCCGGCGGAGCGGAGCGTGCCGCAGATCGCCTTCAGCCCCGACGACACGCTGCTAGCGGCCAGGGTGCCGGACAATGCTGTGCAGCTGTGGGAGGTCGCGAGCGGCGCCATGCGGGGGATGCTCAGGCCTGCGCCGGGTTGCGGGGTGCAGGACTTCGCCTTTAGCCCCGACGGCGCCAGGCTCGTGATCGCGACCGGCTGTGGGGTCACGCTGTGGGATGTGGCGACGGGCGCCGAGGTGCGCGGGCTGCCAGGGATGGGCTGGGCCGTCGCGGTGGCCTTCAGCCCGGACGGCAGGCACGTAGCGGCGGCGGAGCGGCCCGGGGGGCTGGTGCTCGTCTGGGATGTCGCGACGGGGACGGCGACCCGGAGCCCGAAGCGCCACTGGAGCGATGTTTGTGGCGTCGCGTTCAGTCCCGACAGCAAGCTGTTGGCGACGGCCTCATACGACCACGTCGTGCGGATCTGGAACGTCGCCACCGGCACCGAGGTCCGAAGCCTGCGAGGCCACACGTCGGAGGTGTGCGGCGTGGCTTTCAGCCCCGACGGCAGCCAGCTGGCCTCGGCTTCCTTCGACGGGATGGTGAAGCTGTGGGATGTGGCAACTGGCGCGGAGCTGCGAAGCATCTCCTGGCTGGAGACGCAGTAGGGGAGATGTACCCGGCTCAGTGCTCGTCCTGCAGAGCTTGGGAGGCGGGCAATGAAGGGCTGCTCGTGGGCGCAGCCCGCTCGATAGTCAATGATTTGACCATCATCCTCGACAACGAGGACGGCATACGCTCTATCATTGCTCTGCGGGAGTGTAGCCTTTACCACTGGCAACGACCAGTAAAGCTCAGCTACAACCAGGAGTTAGGCAAAGCACGGGAATGACTTAAGGATTATGGCGCGCGAAGCCGCGCCATCAATCCTCGTTGAACGAAGCGCTTCGCGCTCCGCCCACCTGGAAATTGCTCCCGCCCGTGTCCTGGCTCAGCCCGGCGCTTGCCTCCGATATTGCTCCTTGGCGTGGGTAGTCCGCCACGATCAGCGGCTCAAACCCTGATGCTGGCCTCTTCGGGCGGCTCGCTCGCTCAGAGCGAGCCGCCCACGACCATCAGCCGAGGAGGAGACGACCACGACGACGCACGCCAGCAGCCAGGTATGCTCGGCACACCTGGTCGGCTGGCATCAGCTCAGGACATGCCCAGGCGGGAGTGGCGGGCCACGGCTCATCGCCTGGGGGACTGGCGCTGGCCCTTGCGCACGGCATCGCTGCGGCTGAAGCGTCTGAACCAGCTGCATCTCCTGCCCACAGGACGGGCAGCAGCGCACATCAGGCGCTGTTCGTTGCGGCTGCGGAGCCACCGTTTGTACTGGTGGCTCCACCACCGCCTGTCGCAGCGTCAAGATGCTGCGCGCCTCCGCAAGCAGCTGCCGCTTGCGCGGGCAGAGCAGTCCGTAGTAGCGCACCTTCACGAAGCCTTTGGGCAGCACGTGGGCCAGAAAACGACTGATGAAGGCCTCAACTGGCAGGGTGGTGCGCTTCTTCTGGCCGCTCTTGCCGTCGGTGTAGCGAAACGTCACCTCGTCGTTGGCCACCCGCTCGATGCGGTTGTTACTGAGTGCGATGCGGAAGATGTAGGGGGCCAGGTACTTCAAGGCCGTCGCCCCGCTGCCGACAGGCCGGCAGTCCACCACCCAGGACTGTTTCCAGGCGTGAGCGTTCACCTCCCGTAGCAAAGGCGTTTTCGCCAGTCCGGCGCGGAACTTGGCCCGAAACAGCTGACCCAAAGGCTTGACGTGGACGAGGAAGTCGCGTTTGCCAACCAGCCAGCGCTTGTCCTCAGGCGAGAGGGCCAGGGCCGGGACGAGGAAGTGGATGTGGGGGTGGTAGCGCAGGTCACGGCTCCAGGTCTGCAAGACCCCAAGCATGCCGATCTGCCCACCGAGGAAGCGTGGGTCGTGAGCGAGCTGCTGAAGTGCAGCCGACGCGGCGTGAAAGAGCAGTGGGTAGATCGCCTCGGGATGCTGGCGAGCGACAGCGCGCAGCTCGGCTGGCAGGGTGAAGGTGACGAGGAAGTAGGGCACGGGCAGCAGCAGGGCCTGCTGCTCGGCCAGCCAGCTTTCAGATGCCTCCTGCTGACAGGTCGGACAGTGGCGGTTGCGACAGGAGTGGTAGCTGTAGCGAGTGGTCTGGCAGGCCGGACAGGCGTAGAGGTGCCCGCCGAGGGCCTCGGTTCGGCACTGGGCGATGGCCTGCATGGCCTGGTGCTGGCTGTCGGAGAGGCTGGAGCCGAAGCGCGCGCGATAGGCCGGCCCATAGCGGCGAAAGAGCTCGCCCAGCGTGGTCACTGCATCCCCGCGGTGAGCGTGTCGAGTGCGCCGGTGGCGAGCTCTTCGGCCTTCTGAGTGAGGTGGGTGTAGATG
>JAAXUL010001033.1 GCA_013336035.1 Chloroflexales bacterium | reverse complement strand
GGGGCTGTGGTGCGACCATCCGACCGATTGCGGCGAGCAGCACTGCGGCGACCAGACCGATGAGGATCAGGGCGTTCATCGCATACCTCCGTGGCTCGTGTCGCGCTTCCTGGCCGTAGTAGACTACAGACGGATGCGCATGTGACCCAGAGTCCTGGGGCGGATCTCCCTATCCGCCGTTCGGAGATCTCCGCATCTCCTGGAGAACATGTCCGCGGGTTCGCCGCATAGGCTGGCCGAGTAGACACGACACAGAGGGGAGGGCTCGACATGGCAGCCAGAGGAAGTGCCCAGAACCGCAGCGAGCCCTTCGGGCGCCTCCTGAGCGGTATGGTCAGCAGCATCGCCTACTACGAGGGCAAGACCGCGGCGGCCGTCGAGGAGGATCTAGGGGTGGCGCTCGGCGTCGCGGGGAAGACCGTCCAGCGCTACAAGGCCGGCTATCTCCCCCCGGCGGATGAGGCCGTGCGGCTGCTCGCCGAGGCCGCGGTGCGGCGCGGCTTCCTCGGCCGCGAGTGGCTCCAGCGCTTCCTCCACGCCGCCCGCTACCCCCTCGCCGAGCAGCTGCTGGACGAGCTCTGCCCCGCGCCCCAGGTTCGGCCGCGCCCGCCCCGCGTCTACGAGAACCTGCCCGCCCCCACCTACAGCCAGTTCGTGATGCGCGAGCAGGCCTTCGCCGAGGTCACGGATGGTCTGGGCAAACGCACGGCCGCCGTGCTGATCGTCGGCCTGGGCGGCAACGGCAAGACCAGCCTGGCCCGCGAGGTCGCCGCCCACTGCCTGCGCGATGACGCCGCTGCGCCCCGCTTCGACGCGGCGGTCTGGGTCAGCGACAAGGACCGGCCGGGGACGACCAACCTGAGCGTCGTGCTCGATGAGATCGCGCGCACCCTCGACTACCCCGGCTTTACCCAGTTCGAGCACGAGGAGAAGCGCCGCGAGGTCGAGCAGCTGCTGCGCCGCCAGCGCGTGCTGCTGGTCGTGGACAACTTCGAGACGATTTCCGATGGGGCGCTGCTCACCTGGCTGCTCAACCTGCCCGAGCCCAGCAAGGCCCTGCTCACCAGCCGTGAGAAGCACCGCGGCCTGTGGAGCAGCTGGCTGGTCGAGCTGCGCGGTATGACCGAGGCTGAGGCGTGGGAGCTGATCACTGAGCGCGCCCATGTGCTGAAGATCGATCAGCTCGTGAGCGAACGGGCCGAGCTCGAGCCACTGCTCGCCGCCACCGGCGGCAACCCTAAGGCTCTCACTATGACGCTGGGCCTGCTCAAGTACGAGCGCCGCACCCTGCAAGAGCTGGTCGATGACCTCTACGCCGCGCGGGGCGACCTGTTCAATGACCTCTTCGCGCGTGCCTGGGCGCTCCTCGACGATGCAGCGCGGCGTGTCCTGCTCGTCGCGACCTTCTTCCCGGCCAGCGCGCGCGCCGAGGCGCTCCAGGCGACGGCCGACGTGCAGGGCTTCGCCTTTGACCGGGCGGTCGAGCGGCTGGCCGATCTCGCACTGCTTGACGTGCAGCAGGAAGCGCTGCGTAGCACGCCTCGCTACACGCTGCACCCGCTGGTGCGGGCGTTTGCTGCGGCCAGGCTTCTGGCGCAGACAGAGCTTTTAGCGGGGGCGCGTGAGCGGTGGCTCGCACACTTCGTCGCCTTCATCAATCAGCATCAGGCCAGCACCCACAGTGAAGCTTGGCAGTCTGATCTGGACTGCCTGGAGCAGGAGCTTGCCAGCCTGCACAGCGTTGTCGAGTATTGTGCTAGGACACAGCGCTGGGATCAGCTGATTAAGCTGGCCCTGCTGCTTAACCGGGTCTGGAGCTATCGCGGCTACTATGAGGACCGGACGCGCTTTGTGTCCCTCGCACTCCACGCGGCCGAGCTGGAGGATAAGAAGGAGGAGCAGATCGGGCTGCTGTGTATCCAGCTGCGCACGCTCTGCTACCTGAACGAGCCGCAGCAGGCGATGGCGTGCGCGACGCGCGCCCGGGCATTGCTGGGCGCCCTGCCAGCCGCACCCAATGGCCTGGAGCAGAACATCAACTACTCGGAGATCCGCGCCTACTTCCTGCTCGAGCGCTATGAGCCGATCGCGGCCCTGGCCAGCCGCAACATGGCGCTCAGCCGCTCGCCCTACCAGCGGAATATGTACAGCTACGATCTCGCCGAGTACTACTATCGAATCGGGCAGGCCGATGAGGCCGCCCGGAGCGCGCACGAGCTGCTGGCGCTGAGCGCGGCAGGCAACGATCGGCGCGGCGTGCTGCGAGGCTCCCTGCTGATGGCTCGCATCGCGATGGACCAGCGGCAGATCGACGAGGCCGCGCAGTATCTGGGTGATGCGGCAGCGCGCGCTGTCGAGCTGCGCCACCGCCGCCTCTCCGCTGAGGTGGCCCGGGTCTCCGCGCGCCTCCACGCTCTGCGCGACGACCTCCCCGCCGCCCGCGCCTCCCTCGCCGAGGCCATCGACCTCTTCGAGCGCCTGGGCATGCGCCGCGAGCTCGCCGAGGCCCGCGAGGCCCGCGTCGACCTGGACGCCGGGGCCGCGTCGGGCGGGGAGCCAGCATAGCCTTGCGGCCTACCGCTTCTGCGACGCCGACTGCACCAGGGCGGCGAGCTGGCGCGAGCTGAAGCTGAGCGACGCGCTCTTGAGCGACGCCTCGCTCGCCTTCACCGGCACGGGCCAGCCGCGCTTCGTCGCGGTCTTCTCCGGGGGTTGTGTCAGGACTCAGTCCCATGTACATCAAGCATAGCGTTAAAGGCTAGGCGGCGCAGCGCAGCTCATGCTGCGCTGGCAGCCGGACAGGCGAAACTACCACTGCTGGTGGTGGGAGCGCGATCGGGGAGGCAGGTTCCGCATCTTCGGTCGTCAAGGCTAGCAAGAGTTGGTAGGTGTTCGGATGGGCATGGCGGGGATTCATCCGACAGGTGCGCCGCATGACCTGCTGGATCGTCGTCAACGCTTCGAGCAGCCGCTCCCGCTGGGTGCGCGCACCGGCCAGGAGCAGGGCGTGATCGCGTACCACCTGGGCCGCTTTGACCAACGAGCGGTCAGGATAGGCCCAACAGCCGACAAGAAAACACCATTGTTGCAGCACCATGGCCAGCAGTTTGGCGTAGATTTCGCACAGGATCCGGGCCGGCTTGCCGGTTCGCCACTGATCGACCAGGCCGTGGCTTTTCCAGAGCTTAA
>JAAXUL010000286.1 GCA_013336035.1 Chloroflexales bacterium | reverse complement strand
GCCATCGCTACCGCCACCGCGCGGTTGAGCTCAACCACTGGCGACGGGCTGAGCTGCGCCAGCAGCGTGTAGAGCGCCACGATCTGCGGCCAGTCGGTGGCGGCGGCGGCTGGTGCCTGGGCGTGGACCGCCGCGATGGCCGCCTGGAGGGTATAGGGGCCGGGTGGCCCCCCCCGCAGCGCCTGCTCGACCAGAGCGACTCCCTCGACGATCAGGTCCTGGTCCCACAACGCGCGGTCCTGCTCCTCGAGCAGCACCACGTCGCCGCCGGGAGTGCTGCGGGCGCGGCGCCGCGACTCGTGGAGCAGCATCAGCGCCAGCAGCCCGCTCACCTCCAGCTGCGGGAGCAGGGCGAGCAGCAGCCGCCCGAGGCGAATGGCCTCAGCCGACAGATCCGGGCGGGTCAGGTCAGTGCCGGCGGCGGGGGCGTAGCCCTCGGTAAACACGAGGTAGATCACCTGGAACACCGTCTCCAGCCGCTGGGGCAGTTCAGCCGGCGCGGGCACCTGGTAGGGGATCTTCGCGTCGCGGATCTTCGCCTTCGCGCGCACGATCCGCTGGGCCAGCGTCGTGGGCGGGACGAGAAACGCGCGGGCGACCTCCTCAGTGCTCAAGCCGCAGACCTCGCGCAACGTGAGGGCCACGCGCGCCTCGGGGGCGAGGGCCGGGTGGCAGCACGTGAAGATCAGGCGCAGCTGGTCGTCGTCGAGCCCGTCGCTGCGGCCGGCAGTGAGCACCAACTGGTCGGTGTCGAGCTCCTGAGCCAGGACGGTGAGGGCGGCGTCGAAACGGGCCCGGCGGCGGAGGGCGTCGATGGCTTTGAAGCGGCCGGCCGAGATAAGCCAGGTGCGGGGGTTGTTGGGCACGCCGCTCTGTGGCCACTGCTCGAGCGCGGCCCGGAAGGCCTCGTGCAGCGCCTCCTCGGCCCGGTCAAAGTCGCCCAGGAGTCGGATGAGGGTCGCCAGGACCCGCCGCGATTCCTCCTGGTAGACGCGGCCAACCAGGGCGCGCAGCTCGTCGCCGATGGACTCTTCCATGGTGCGTCTCCTGTAGCGAACAGGTGTGCGTGTAGATTGTACCACAGGCGCCGGCGGCCTACCGGCGTCGGGGGCACGAGCGCAGCGGTGCCCGGGGACGGCGGGCGGCAGTGCCGATCGGAGCGGCGGTTGAGCGACAACGTGGTGTGCGCCCAGACAGGCGGGCGCGTCCGCTGCAAACCCATCACAAGACACAAGGAGGAGCGCTTCACGGCGCTCAAGGGAGGACCGGTGTTCAGCTTCAGCGAGGCGATCTTCTTGCAGGTCGCGTGCCAGACGCAGGAAGAGGTGGACCACTTCTGGGAGCGGCTCGGGGCGGGCGGCGACCCGGCGGCGCAGCAGTGCGGCTGGCTCAAGGACCGCTACGACCTCACGCGCGCCCGTGCCGCAGGGCTTCGATCTGGGCGACCAGGCGGCGCAGGTTCACCGGCTTGGTCTGGTAGTCGTCGGCGCCAGTCGCAAGGCAGCGCTCGCGATCGCCGGGCATGGCCAGGGCGGTCACGGCGATGATGGGCACCCGGCCGAGCGCTGGGTCGGCGCGGATGCGTCGGATCGCCTCCAGGCCGTCCATGATCGGCATCTGGATGTCCATGAGGATCGCTTCGGGCGCTCCCTCCTGGGCGTGGACCAGCGCTTCAGCGCCGTTGCGCGCCACCGTCACAGCGTAGCCCTTCGCCTGCAGGTAGTCGTACAGGACGTCGATGTTGGCCTGGTTGTCTTCGGCCAGGAGGAGACGGGGCCGCGGTGCGGCGGTAGGGATGTCCCGGACCCAGTCGGTAGATGGCTCGTCCGGGCGCGCGGCCACCTGGCCCAGCACCTGGCGCAGCGCCGCGCGGTCGATCGGTTTGCGCACCAACGCGGCGGCGCCAAGCGCCTGCCCGCGCGCCGGCTCATCGACCACGGAGACAATGATGACCGGGATATCCCGGGTGCGCGGCTCGGCCTTCAGCCGGCGCAGCACCTCCCAGCCGTCCTGATCGGGCAGCAGGAGGTCGAGCAGGATCACGTCGGGCTGGAGCACGCGCGCGCGCTTGACCGTGCCGCGACCATGGGCGTGGACCTCCACGCGAGCGCCAAACTCATGCAGGTAGCGCACGACCTGGTCGGCCGCTGTGGCCGAGTCCTCGACCACCAGCACCTGGCCGATCACCGGCACGAACGTGTCAGCGTTGGCGGCGGGCACCGTCAGATCGGAGGCCGCTGCTCCCGGCTCCCAGGGCAAGATCACGCGGAAGCGGCTGCCCTGTCCCGGCGTGCTCTCCACGGCGACGCTGCCGCCGTGGGCCTCGGTGAGCCGCAGGACGAGCGCGAGCCCCAGCCCGGTGCCCTCATACTGGCGGCTCAGGCTGCTGTCGATCTGCACAAACGGCTGGAAGAGTTTGGGCAGATCGTCCGCGGCGATGCCAATGCCCGTGTCCCAGACCGTGAACGTCAGGGTGCGCTCGGCCGTGTCGCCGTCCACCTCCAGGCCCACCTTGCCGCCCTCGGGCGTGAACTTCACGGCGTTGGAGAGCAGATTGACCAGCACCTGCTTGAGGCGACGTTCATCGCCCCATCCCACCGCAACCAAGCCGTCGCGGTTGGAGCTGACGCTGATGTGCTTCGTCAGCGCAATCTGCGCAACCATACTCAGGCTGGCGTGACAGATCTGGCCAATATCGACGGCCGTGTACTCAAGCTCAAGCTTGCCGCTCTCAATCTTCGAGAGGTCGAGGATATCGTTGATCAGGCTGAGCAGGTGGTGGCCGCTCGCCTCAATGCTGCGCAATGCCTCGGCCTGCCTGGGGCTGATCGGGCCGTAGATCGCCTCCTGCAGGGCCTCGCTGCGCCCGAGGATGGCGTTGAGCGGCGTGCGCAGCTCGTGGCTCATGTTGGCCAGGAACTCATCTTTGAGGCGGGCGGCCCGGGCAAGCTCCGCGTTGGCGTGGCTGAGGTCGGCGGTGCGCTCGTCCACCCGGCGGGCCAGCAGGGCACGCTCGGCCTCCAGGGCCTGCTCGGCAATGCTGCGCGCGGCCAGCGCGCGCGTGCGCTCGGTCTGGTCGAGCATCACCGTGAGGTAGCAGGCAACCCCGTCGAGCTCGACCGCGACGAGCGACAGCAAGAGCTCACGGATGCTCCCATCGCGCGTCCGCAGCGGGCTCTCAAGGTCAGTCAGCCGCCCATCCTGATGGAGCTGGGCGCGCCCCGCCGCGTCCAGCGGGGTCTTTGGCCAGAGGCCCAGCGCATCCGTCGTCTGCCCCCGCAGCTCGCCCAGGGCGTAGCCGGTCATCGCGGCAAATGCCGGGTTGGCGTCGATGATCTGCTGGGTGTCTACCTGCGTGATCAGCTTTGGGGTGGGGGTGGCGACAAAGACCCGACGGAAGCGCTCCTCGCTCGCGCGCAGCGTCTGCTCGGTCTGCTTGCGGGTGGTGATGTCGATCACACAGCCCAGGATACAGGCCTCGCCATACAGCTCCAGCGATTCTAATGAGCACAGCACTTCACGGAGCTCGCCGGAGCGCGTACGGAGGGTCAGCTCGACTTCGCGCAGCGACCCCTGCTCCCGCATAATTCGTACCACATCGGCGCGCTGGGCGGGATCGGCATAGATGGCAATCTCGTCGGCCGTGTGCCCGATCAGTTCCTCGCGCGAATAGCCGAACAGGCGCTCATGGCTCGCATTGATATCGATAAAGCGTCCGTCGCGCAGGCGGGTGATGCTCATCGCGGCCGGGTTGGCCCGAAACGCCGTCGCGGCGAGCGCTTCGGATTGGTGGAGCTGCGCATCCACCTGCTTGCGTGCGGTGATGTCTTCAAAGATCGTGTAGACCTGATAGGGCGTCGCCGCTTCCTGGCCGAAGAGCGGCACGGCACTGATCATGATCCAGCGATATGCCTGTTCACGCGGGTTGAAGACGCCCATCACCACGTTTGATACGCTACGCCCCGTGCGGAGGGCCACCATCGCCGGATGCTCCGCCCCGGGGAATGGCGCGCCGTCTTCGCGCAGGGTCGCGTG
Source organism: Chloroflexales bacterium (assembly GCA_013336035.1). Taxonomy (GTDB): domain Bacteria; phylum Chloroflexota; class Chloroflexia; order Chloroflexales; family Chloroflexaceae; genus CAIWXH01. Next base: position 4,684 of record JAAXUL010000286.1, on the reverse strand, counting down.
CGCGAGATCCTCCGAGGTGCGGCCAGCGATCTCCTCGATACCCTGCCCGAGGATGCGCTCGGCGGCCGGGTTCATCGCAACGATCTGTCCGCTGCTATCCTGATACACGACGCCCTGGAGCATCGTGTCAAACAAGACCCGGTACTGCTGTTCAGATAGGCGCTGCCCCCCCCCAGCCCCGCTCTGCGTATCACCGGTCGGTTGCCCAGGGGTCAGCTCGGTCATATATGTCTCCCCATCACCTCGCCATAGTGGTGGTGATCGCCGTCGTTTGGGATAAACGCCTCGTTCGCCGCGATGTAGCCGTGAAACTCGGCCACCTTTGCGTACCGAGAGAGGCTGCTCAGGGCCTGAAAGCCTCGGGGTCCTGTAATGCGCGCTGATGCCCCAGCCGTCCCAGGGCATCAGCGCGCGCATTATGCCACGTTGGTGCCATCTTCAGGTTTCACTACTGTGGTGTTCCCCGCGTCGCCAGGCTGTAAAACGCCTTTGCAAGTTTCTGTGTGACCGATGTACTCATTCGCCTGTAGGGCCCGCAGCGGTGCCCCTGAGCACCTCGGCGATGGCTGCCATCAGCGTGCGTACGCCGACCGGCCTGGCGAGGTAGGCGCTCGCCCCGGCGGCCAGGCAGCGCTCACGGTCGCCCGGCAGCGCCAGCGCCGTCAGCGCGATGATTGGCGTCGCCCCTACGCTCGTGTCGGCGCGGAGCTGCCGGACCGCCGTCAGCCCATCCAGCTCCGGCAGCTGGAAGTCCACCACCGCCACGAGCTGGCTCCGGAGCATCCCCTGGCCTGGCGCTGACGCCGGCATGGCCAGCGTTTCTCTGACGGGGAGTGCGATGGAGCGGTACCTTGACGGAGTGCGCCGCCAAGGACGAGCAAGGGCCAGGACGACACACAACCTCCTGGCCCCTATCCGATTGCTTCTACTCTATGCTCTCGCGCGAGACGAGTACCACTGAGGCTACCCCGTGGTCCTCGCCGAGGGCCACGCGCAGGCGCCGCAGCGTCTGGCTCTGGTTCTGGGCATCATCAGGTGTATCGGGCCAGCGAGCCTGCCGAGACTGGTACGTTTGTGCGGCCGGTCGGCCTCGAGCGCCAGGTACACCAGCAGTGCCCGCACCTTGTCGCTGCGGAAGCTGGTTACCGGCTCGCCGTCGAGGTTCGTCTGGAATAAGCCCACCAGGACACGCGGACGCGAACAATCTTTATGTGAAAAAGTCATTACTTTGCTCACTATATCACATTTTTCTGTGATGGCGCAGGTGTCTTGCAGAGTGTAGACTGACCGGTGGACTCTCCATGCTTCTTACTACTCACCGTCCTACCAGGCCACTCGGAATCCTTCGTTGCGCCCGCGTTCAGGCAACGCAATGCACGACTGGAGATAGCCGCATGCCTTTTCCTGGCTGACCCAGGGCGCTCACGCCGCCCTCAGACCAGGCCCTGGCCTCCTACAAATGTAGGGGGCGTTTTGTTGAGCAGGAGACACGCCATTCATCGGTTGTGACAGCGACAACGAATGCTGATAATACGGCCACGAGGTCTTTTGATCACAAGAGCGTCGCCCTGGCGCGCCTGTCGGGTCGTGCGCGCCACCCACGCTGGGCGGTGACGACACCAGCTGTCCCAATGACGGGTTCAGCGCAGCGGTGGAGGCTATTGCTATGGATGAGCCACACTGGTGGCCGCGGGCGCCGACGCGGTGATGCTGCGCGACAGCTCCGCGGGCGAGCTCCAGGCAGTGCTGCGCGTCTGACCGCGCCCAGGCCATAGTTGCCCGGTCAACCTTCCCGGACCCATAGCACGTAGTCGCACGCTCCATCGAGCTAGAAGGAACGCCTGGCGATCATGCAACGACGAAACATCCTCTTCGCCGTGCTCGCGCTGCTGCTCAGCGCCTGCGCGAGCAACAGCCCCCCCGCGACCCCTACGCCTGCCGCCCCTGCGTCCACGCCCGCCGCCGTCGCGCCAACCGCGGCGCCCACGGTGGCTAGCGCCTCCGGACTGACGTCCGCCACGATCGCCAACGACGAGGGCGGGCCAGTCGCGGTCGCGGGCCAGTTCAGCTACACCAACGCGCAGATCGCGGAGATCTATGCCTTGCCGACGCCGCTGCTCTTCAACGTCTCGCGCGAGCTGGTCGGCGACTTCAGCACGTTTACCGCCACCACCGGCCAGATCCTCGGCGCGATGACGAGCCCCCTGGTGCCCTCGCCCGCCAGCTACCGCGTCGGCCTGCCGATCGAGCCCGTCGGCCCCACCGCGGATCTCGACAACAACGGCCGTGACGACGTCGGCGTGACGAGGCCCAGGGCACGTTCGTGAAGCTCGCCGAGCCGGACTACCCCAGCAGCTCGCCCCGGCCCGACCTGACCTACAAGGGGAAGGTGGTGGTGCTGGTGGACGAGCGCCGGCGGCGACCCCGTGCTCGACGCGGCGATCGAGCTCTTGAACCGCGAGACACAGTAGGAAGGAAAGCCACCGATGCGGTACGCAAAGATTGTCGGTCTGGTGATGGCCCTCGCCCTGCTGGCCGGCGCGCTCCCCGCGTGGGCCCAGGGCGGCAACCCGGCGGTGACGGACGAGGGGAACAACATCTATCTGGTGGACGGCGCGAAGGGGCCGATCCCCAACCTGCTGCCCGCCGAGGAGGTGCAGCAGATCCGCGAGCTGATCTTCAGCACGCCCGCCATCTCGCATCGCATTCTGAGCCCCGTGAGCCCCGACGACCAGACGGCGCTGGTGAACGCGCGGGGAACAGTCTTCCTCAACCTGAACGACGGGAGCAGCGTCCCGCTCCAGGCGGTTCCCGGCACGCTGCCGCTCTCGAACTACTTCTGGCTGGGCGGCGACACGCTCGGCCAGTACGTGCTCGATGGGGATAGCAACCCCTACCTGATCACCAGCGACCGCCGCAGCGGCGCCAGCGAGGCGACACCCCTCGACGGCGCGAGCGGCTTCCCGGTGCTCGTGTCGCCCAACGGGCGCCGCGTGCTCTACGCCACAGTGCCGCCCGCGGGCGACGCCGCGGCCCAGGCCGCCCGCGCCAGCACGATCGCCGGCCTGGCGCAGATGCTCAACCCGCTTTCCGATTATGGGACTGGGGTGATCAGTGTCTTCTCGAACCTCACCGTGCGCGACAGCGAGACGGGCGAGACCAGGGCGGTTGTCACCCTCGCGCCCGACTCGCGTGTCGAGCGCGCCGCCTTCAGCCAGGACGGCAGCATGTTCGCGCTCACGGCCCAGCGCCTCCCTCCGGAGACCCGCGGCAAGAAGCCCGACGGCCCGCCGGTCGGCGGCCGCGACGGCGTCCTCGTCTCAGAGCAGCCCTACCGTGATGTGACGGGCAACCTGCCCCCGGCCGAGAACCCCTACTTTGTCAACAACCAGCTGATCACCCTCGACTTCGCCAGCGGCCAGGTGCAGACGCTGCGGGCCGCCGACGGCGACGGCGTGGTCTACAGCGATGTGAGCTGGAGCCCCGACAACCAGACGCTGCTGGTGAAGGTCGAGCAGCCGGGCCGCCTGGCCGGCCGGCGCTACCCGCAGTACTACCCGCAGTACCGCTCCGGCTCCAGCCTGCGCTTCTACAACCGCGGTCTGCAGGAGATCCGGCGCCTGGAGCGGATCGAGCTCTCCGACCTCGAGCTCGAGGCGGCCTTCATCTCGCCCGACGAGGTGCTCATCCAGAGCCAGTACCGGCTCGACCGGCGGCCCTGGTACTACAACCTGCGCTCGGGCGAGCTGCGCGACCTGGCCACCCGCGCCGGCACCTACCAGACGGTCACGCCCACCAACGGCTCGCGCCGGCTGGTCTTCAGCTTCAGCTCGGTGAGCGAGGCGCCCGACTTCTACAGCATGGGCTGGGATGGGGGCGCGCTCCAGCGGCTGACCTGGGCCGGCGCGGCGATCACCGAGCGCACCAACATCAAGCAGCAGCCGGTGTCCTTCACCCTGCGCGACGGCACCACCCACACGGGCATCCTGGTCATGCCCGCCGATGCACCCTTCCCGCCCAAGAACCTGCCGATCATCGTCTACCAGGAGGGCGGCCCGACCGCCGCGGTGCCCAACTGGTGGTCGGCCAGGGTCGAGTCGCCGTTCACGCTGCTGCCGCATTTCGGCTTTGGCCTGCTGATGGTGCCGCTCTACGGGCGCTACGGGGTCGGGCCGGAGCGCTTCGAGGCCATGGCCGACGGCGCCAACTTTGGCCAGAAGGACATCGACGAACAGGCCGAGATCGTCGCGCAGATGCGGGCCCGGGGCTGGGCAAGCAAGGTGGGCATCGTGGGCTGCTCGTACGGCGGCTACTTCGTCACCCAGAGCGTCACGCGCCACCCGAGCACCTACGACGCGGCCCACACCCAGTGCTCGCTGGTGGACCTGTTCGCCGAGTCGAGCCGCGGCTTCGACTCCCTGGCGCCCTGGATGGAGGGGCTGCCGCCCGAGGCGGCCGTGGAGGAGTACCGCCGCGACTCGCCGGCCTACAACGCCGCCCGGGTGCGCACGCCGCTGCTGGCCTTCCACGGCACCGACGACTACCTCCCCGTCACCTTGATGGAGAACTTCATGGTCAAGGTGATCAACAACGGCGTGCCGGCCAAGCTGCTCAAGTTCCAGGGCTCCGGCCACGGCGTGCTCTCCGACGGTACTGGCGCCGTGGGACCGTACGGGGCCAGCTA
>JAAXUL010000285.1 GCA_013336035.1 Chloroflexales bacterium | reverse complement strand
CGGCCTGGTTGCGCTGATCATCGTCGAGCTGCGCACGGACGACCCGCTCCTCGATTTCAGGCTGTTCCGCAGCTGGAACTGGACCAGCGCCAACCTGATCACCTGGGCGACGACGCTGGCCCTCTTCGGCGCGCTGTTCCTGATCCCGGTCTACCTACAGACCCTGCGCGGGCTGAACCCGATGCAGGCGGGCCTCGTGCTCCTGCCATCGGGCCTGGCGACAATGATCGTGCTGCCCCTCTCGGGCATCGTTATGGACCGCTTCGGGCCAAAGTGGTCGATCCTGATCGGCCTGGTGGCCCTGGGAGGCGCCAGCTATCTGCTCGCGCACATCACCCTGGCGACCCCGGTGGCGCTGCTCCAGATCTGGCTGATCGGGCGCAGCGTCGGGCTCGGCTTCGCGGCCCAGCCGGCCAGCGTCATCGCGCTGGCCGATGTTCCGCCCGCCGAGCTGGCCCGCGGCTCGTCCTTCTACAACGTGATGCGCCAGGTCTCCTCAGCCGTCGCCACATCGTTTCTGGCAACCTACGTCAAAGACCGGACGGTGCCGCACTTCGCGCACCTGGCTGAGCAGACGACCCCGTCGTCGCCGCTGTACGCATATGTGCGGGGCGTGGTCGCCCAGGCCGCGATGCAGGGCCGCTGGACCTTGCCGGCCCAGGCCGAGGTCGTCGGCCAGATCGTGCAGCGGCTGCGCCTGCAGGCCGCGGTCATGGCCTACCGCGACGCGCTGCTGCTGATCACCGGCTTTGTCGTGGTGGCGTTCGTGCTGGCCTGGTTTGTCGGCAACCCACGCGGCGGCGGCGAGGGTATGGTGATGGAGTAGGTGGGATTTGGTGATATTATGGCCCCCAACTAAATCTACTAGTAGAGGCCTCTGACAGTGCCAGATTCTTCCCCGCCACGCTCGCCCTTCTGGCAGATCGGGGGCGTATTTCTTGTCCTGACTGTCTTCACGCTCGTCATCGCCCACGTCGCGCTCGAGCCGTACGAGTACTACGGCACCATCACCGCCCCTCGCTTCGCCGACGACTGGGTGGCGCGGGCCGAGACCATCGTCGGCGGCGGGCTGCTCTACCGCGATGTCGAGACCATGTCGCCGCCACTGATCAACCTCCTGCTCGTGCCGCCGACGCTGGTCTCGGGGTGGTTCGGCCACCACAACCCGGGCGCGACGCTGGCCTTTGTGCTCTACTTCGCGCTCTTTAGCCTGGCCACAGCCTACCTGCTGCTCTATCAGGCCGGCGACCGCGCGGACGGCCGCGCGGCGGCGCTGGCCTTTCTGTTCAACCCGCTGACCCTCGGCAACGCCATCCTGCGCCGTCAGGACGAGGCGATCCTGGTCTTCGCCTTCGCCGTGGTGCTCGTCCTGATCGCGCGCAGGGCGAACACCTGGGCGAGCGTGGCCATCGGCGCCACCTTGCTGATCAAGCTGACCGGCGCGCTCCTGATCCCGCTGGCGCTGCTCGCGACGTGGCGCCGGCGCACCCTGGTCGTGCCGCCCCTGATCTTCGCCCTCGGGATGCTGCCCTTTCTGCTCAGCGCGGGCCCGAGCGCCTTCTTCTGGGACGTCTCCCGGCGCGAGGGCGAGCACCCCTTTCAGTTCAGTGGGCTGAACCCGGCGGCGCTCTGGTACATCGCCGATCACCGGCTTCCGCCCCAGGCGGTCCTGCTCCTCTGGTCCGGACTCTTCGTCGTCGGGGTCGTGCTCGCGCTCGGCTGGATCACGCTCCGGCCACGGGGGCTCTGGGAGGACACGAGCCTGCTGGTGGGCGTGACGCTGCTGCTGACACCCAAGCTCCACTGCGGCTACCTCGCCCTGCTGGCCCTGACCCTGGCGCCGCTGGTCCCGCGCTATCGGATCGGGCGCCTCGTCTGGCTGGCCGGGCTACTGGCCCTGGTGGCGGACTTCGTGAAGTGGCCCGCCGAGCAGTTTCATCTCGCCGCAGCCCTAATGGTCATCGTCTTCATCCTGCTGGGCGTGATCCTCTGGCGCATCAGGCGTGACCCGGCCCCGCCGTTGGCCAGCATCGCCACACAGACCCAGCGAGTCGGGCATCAGCGGTGGGTATACTGGGCAGTGGCAGCCACTCTCGTGTCTGGAGTTCCGGTGCTGACGATCATCCTCGCCACCCCCCAGGCCCAGCGCTACGATATCGGCGTGCCCGCCGACTACCTGAGCGCGGCGACCCTGTTCGAGCGCGAGACTCACAGCGGGGCGAGCTACCGCTGGACCCGCCCGGGCTCAGCGCTCACCCTGTCTGGCGCCTTCGGCGGCCCATCCGTGCTGCGTCTGCGGCTGTTCCACCAGGAGCAGGGCCGGGCGCTCGCGGGCCAGCTCAGCCTGCTGGCCGGAGGGCAGAAGCTGGCCTCGCTCACCGCTAGCCCTGGCTGGCGCGTCTACCAGATCGCCCTCCCGGCGCAGGCGCTCGCCGCGGGCAGTGTCGGGGCCGCGCCGCTCGTCCTGATGAGCACGGAGTACCAGTCGGGCCGGGGCGATGCGCGCCATCGCGGGGTCGCGGTCGACTGGGCGGCGGTTGATCCAGCTGGCGGAGCCCCGGTGCTAGCCGGCCACGCCCTCTACCAGGCGCTGCTGCTGATCAGCGGCCTGGCCCTGGTGCTGGGGGTAGGCTGGTACCTGCTGCTCATAGCCGCCCCAGCCCAGGCGGCGACGTGGGCCGCCCTCCTCGGCGCCGGGGGCGCGCTCGCGCTGGCCGCCATAACTGTCTGGGCCGCCCGCGACCTGCCGTCGCTCGCCTGGTCGTTTCCGCTCACGCCGGCCATGATCGAGGGCGGGGCGCTCCTGCTCGGCGGCCTGGCCTGGCTGACTCTCCCTGACCGCTGCTCGGCGCGCTGGGTGCTGCACGACCGCCCACAAGGGCAGTAGGCCATCGGGCTGCGCCCGCCTCGCCACCTCTAAGGTATTCTATCCGAGCTAACCCGTACGGCACGGCGGCCCGCCCACCGGCCGGCGGGTGCAGCCCCGCGCCAGCGACGTGGCGAAAGCTGAGGTGGACCAGCACGATGAGCGTCTCGCCGGGCTGCTGGAGCGGGCGAGCTGATCGGCGTCCTGTCCGCCGAGAACGTGCGCGCTGCCCTGAGCGACACACCCTCCCACCAGACGACCTGCGAGGTCATCGCGGCCGCGGCGCACCGCATCTGCGGCGCAGCCCCTTGACCCACCGGGGCGGGCGCCGACCCTAGGCCAGACAGGGTGCTGGCCATCGACACCGCGAATGCCCCCTAAACGCAACCGGAATCTGTCTCGCTGGAGCTTTACGCGCTCTGTCGAGAGTGCCAACAAGCTGGTCGTCGAAGATCGCCTCAAGGGCGCAGGAATACATTAGGCGGAAGCCAACCTCAATCCGCTCCAGGCCCTGCGCATCAGGGCTACGCTGAAAATGCCCAGATTTTCCTTCGCGGTGGTGCGCCGTCAGGCGCATCGTGTGCTGATGCAAAGTCCGGCTGCCATACTGCGCCGGGGCCGTAAACGGCCCGGCTAGCGGTGCGAAGGCCGCTACAGCGGCCTGCCGGAGCCGACGCAGGCCGGCTTCGTAGCTGTAGCCCGCCGGTTTACCGGCCGGGCGTGAGGGGCAGAGCGACTTTGTATCCGCCCTGCCCTGCGCATCAAGCCAATTGACAGCGCTTTTCCATTGCGGTATACTCGCGGCAGTATGACCCTGTAGCTCAATTGGATAGAGCGTCAGCCTCCGGAGCTGAAGGTTGTTGGTTCGAGCCCAATCAGGGTCGCCACGTCAACATTTGTAACCGGTCTCTCAGCTAATTGTTGCACAATTCTCTGCCCCCTCACCTGAGGGGTAGGTCGCCCGGTTGCAACACAAGGATGCCGCCCTGTCTCGATTGCGAGACAGGGCGGTTTTCTTTTGTCATTGTACCAGATCAGTTTGATCTTGGTCGTACCAGCCGCTTGCCTGGCTTCCGCCCTCGCCCCAGTCGCATCGCCAGCCCACTCGCGCCTTCATCCACATAGCGCTTCGCCCAAACGCTAACCGTCTCAAGCTGACGGGGTTTGAGCAGGCCCTACTCAGCGACCACACCGAGAGTTTTGCCCTCAGCCAGTTGCAGGATGGCGGCGCCCCGCTCACGCACGTATGCCTTCGGATGTGCCACATATCTCATCAGGTTCTCCACTCCCAAGCCTCAGCCCCTGAACTGTAAAACGTTTCATAAAAGCAGCCATAGACTTTGGTGAGAATGCCCAGAACGACCAGCGATAGTTACCATCCCAGTGATGACAGAAAGTCGTGCGATGAGCCTGGCGGCCCATCGCTGTTCACCCTTTCGTGAGGCAATGTGGGGATGTTATACTACCGGCTGACGCCGCTTCTGAGGCAGGCCTATGTCTATTTACGCTGAACTCGAGCTTAGCCTGTCCCCCGCTGATGGTGATAGCTACCTGACGCGCCTGCGAGTCCGCCGCACAGACAGCACCGTGATCGACCCACCTCCCGGCGCCTTTCACTATGACCAGGAGCTCCAGACAGCGCTCATCGCCGCGGATCTCTCCGCGGCTGCCTACGGGCTCGCCCTCGGCAGGGCCCTGCTGAGCGGCGCGATCCTGGGCGAACTGGATCACGCCCTCGGCGCGGCAGAGGCCTATGGCGGGCGCGTGCGCCTGAGCCTGCAGATCGACCGCGCGGCCGCGCAGCTTCAGGCGCTGCGCTGGGAGACACTCTGTCACCCGGTCACGCAGCGTCCCCTGGCGACCGACGGGCGGGTTCTCTTCTCGCGCTTTCTTAGCAGCGCTTCGGGCCGCACCGTGCCCCTGCGCCCGCGCGGCCAGATCCGCGCCGTGGCCGCAGTCGCCGCGCCCCACGATGCGCAGCAGTGGGGGCTCGCACCCATCGACGCTGAGGCCGAGCTCCAGACGGCGCGTATGGGCTTCGCCGCCCTCGACCTCAAGGTGTTGGGCGGGGCGCGCGGCGACACCACGCGCGATACGTTGCTGGAAGCGCTGCGGCCCGGCGTCGACGTGCTCTACCTGGTGGCCCACGGGGGGCTCCTGGCGCCTGACATGTTCGAGCAGTTGCGCTTCTCCACGCCGCACCCCGGCCATCTGCCGTGCCTGTACCTCGAGGGGCCTGGGAAGCGGACCGCCCCTATCGCCGCCCATGACCTCGGCAGCGACCTCGCCCAGCTCCCTATGCTGCCCCGCCTGGCGATCCTGATCGCCTGCCGCAGCGCGGCGGTCGAGAGCACCGCGGCGCTAGCCTGGCTGCTCGGCGAGGCGGGCGTGCCGGCGGTGATCGCTATGCTTGGCGACGTCAGCATCGACACAGCTCATACCTTCGTGCGCGGCCTGCTCCAGGCGCTGCAGCACGACGAGCCCATCGACGCGGCCGTCGCCGCGGGCCGGGCCGCCGCGATCACCGCGGGTCACACGGACTGGTGGATGCCCGCCCTCTTCTCGCGCATCGGCGACGGCCAGCTCTGGCAGGCCGATGATCAGTCGCTGCGCCCCGCGGTGATGCGCTGGCTGCACGCCATGCGGCCCCAGCTCAGCCACGGCGAGGTGGGCCGCCTGGCCGCCGCGCTGCTCGCCTGCCCCGGCACCGCCCGGCTCCCCCTGGCCGACCTGCCCGACTTCGAGGCCCTCTGTGTTGAGCTCCACTTCTGGGACGCGGATCGCCCACAGGTCCTAGTCGAGCTCGACGCCGTGCTCCACGAGCTCGGGCTCCTCCCAGCGGTGCCCTGGGATGCGATCGTCGCCCTGCAGAAGCACCTCGCCGAGGTACAGCTCGGCGAGACCGACATCGACTACCTATACGGCCGCTGCCGGCCAGCGGTCAGCTGGGAGAAGCCCCTGGGCCGTGGCCCAGCCGACACCCTCGCCCGCGTCGTGCGCCAGCTGGCAACGGCCCCCGTGCTCGCCCAGCTGGCCCGGCACCCCCTCAATGAGCTGGTGCGCCAGCTGCTGGCCGAGTTCCCGCGCCAGACAGGTGCCGTGGCCGATCAGCTCCGCGCGTGGGAGTCCATGGCGCGCGTGTGCCTGGGCCTGGCGCCCGACCCGGGTCCTGCGGCCGATCCGCCGCCGCGGCCCACCCTGGTAGTGCAGCTCTCGCTGGCCCCTGGGGAGGTGGCCCCGGACCTTGAGCGGCCCGAGACGGTGAGCGTGATCATGGACGCGTGGCTGCTGCCCCAGGCCGATCAGCCCCTCGTGACTCGGCAGGGGCTCACGCTTGATCAGGCGCCGGCGCGCTTCGCCGAGCTCGAACAGCATGCGCGCCTGCGGGCCCGCGTGGGGCCGGGCGGGCTGTCCGTCGAGTTTCTGCTGCCGCTGGAGCTGCTCGCCTACGACGTCGATCAGTGGCCAGTGGCCTTCGGGCTGCGCCGCCAGCGCCCCATCCCAGTGGGCCGCGTCCACCCGGTGGTCGTGCGCTCGCTGGATCGACTTTTGGCCGTCGAGCAGCAGACGATCTTCCCGCTCTGGCAGCAGCGCTGGCAGCAGCGCCTGGCGATGCGGGCGGCCTCTCTCGACCAGGCGCTGGTGCTGATCGACAATCCTACTGCCTATCGCTTCGACGTCGTGCAGGCGGCGGTCCTGCGCCGCGAGACGATCATGCTGCTGCAGACGGCCCCGGTGGCCGAAGGGTCTGAGGAGCTGCTCGCCCTGCTCGACACGGCGATCGCCGCAGGGCTGCCCGCGCTGCTCCTGGTCCGCGGGGGGTGCCCGGAGCCGGCCCAGACCGCGCAGCTCCTGCGCGCGGAGCTCATGCGGCGCCTGTTTGATGCGCTGCCGTGGCTGGCCCAGGAGCAGCGCATCGCGGCCGCGAGCAGCAGCAACCACTATGGCGACCGGCTGACCCTGCTCTACGACGACCCTGAGCACATCCCACCGCTGATGACGTACAGCAGCGATGCCCTGTAAGTAGGAGCCAACCGATGAGCAATCCCTCCTGGCAGTTTACCGGCGGCAGCGCCCACTCCGGGATCGAGCAACTCCCCCCGGCGCCGAGCTGGCGCAGCTTCGGCAACCCCGAGGCGACCCGCGGGGAAACCTACCGCGCCAGTAAGCCTGAGGACGACCGGACCGGCGCGGAGGTTGAGCTCGTCAACGCGGCCCTGCTGCTCCGGCGCCCGCTCCTGATCACCGGCAAGCCGGGTGTCGGCAAGTCGTCGCTCGCCTACGCGGTCGCCGCCGAGCTCATGCTCGGACCGGTTCTGCGCTGGTCGATCACCACCCGCTCTACCCTGCAGGAGGGTCTCTACGACTACGATGCGATCGGGCGCCTGCAGGATGCCAACCTGTGCCACGACCCGAAGCAGGCCCCCGCGATCGGTAGCTACCTGCGCCTCGGCCCACTGGGCACCGCGCTGCTCCCGCGTGACAACCCCCGCGTGCTGCTGGTCGACGAGCTCGACAAGAGCGATGTCGATCTGCCGAACGACCTGCTGCACGTGTTCGAGGACGGCGAGTACGAGATCCGCGAGCTCTCGCGCCTGGGCGCCGAGCACAGCCAGCAGGTGCAGACCTGGGATGGCGACACCGTGACTATCGCCAGTGGGCGGGTCCGCTGTCGGGCCTTCCCGCTCGTGATCTTCACCAGCAACGGCGAGCGCGACTTCCCGCCGGCCTTCCTGCGGCGCTGCCTGCGCCTGACCGTCCAGCCGCCCGGTGTGCGCGAGCTGCGCGAGATTGTCAGCGCGCACTTCGCGCGGCATCTGGAAGAGCACCCCGAGGACGATCTGCTCGCCCGGGTCGAGCCGCTGATCGCCGCCTTCCTGGCGCGCCGCGAGCGGGTCGATCTAGCCACCGACCAGTTGCTGAACGCGGTCTACCTAGTCACCCAGAACGTCGACCCGCTGAGCCGGCCCGCACTTCTCGAGGCGGTTTGGAAGTCCCTGAGCAGCCAATGAGCCTTGCGCAGCTACTCAGCCGCCTATGCTCGGCGCTGCCCGACCTCGCCGCCGAGGAGGTGGCCGACGCCCTCTACCTTGCCGCGCACCTCCCTGCGACCACGCCAGCGCGGGCGCTGACTGCGCCAGCTCGCGAACCCATCGGCCCCGGGGCAAGCGAGCCGCCCACCAAGCGCCCTGCGGGCGCCGCGCCCCCAGCCGCCACAGAGCCGGATCACCGCCAGCCAGAGCAAGGACGCGCGGACGGCACAGCCAGCCTCTATGCCTGGCGTCCCGCGGGCGACGGCGCGCCCGGCCTTGACTTCCGCACCCCGCAGGCCCCGCCTCTGCCGGGGCGCATTGAGCTCGGGCGGGCCCTGCGCCCGCTGCTGGCCCGCGCGCCATCGGCCCACGCACGAGCCCTCGACGTGGCCGCCACTGTCAGGCAGATCGCGGACACGGGCCTCTGGCTGCCGGTGATGCGGCCGGTCGCCGAGCCCCGCTTCGGAGTCGCGCTCGTGCTCGACGACACGCCGTCGATGGCGATCTGGCGCAGTGCCCTGGTGGAGTTTACCCGGCTGCTCGAGCGGCACACCGCGCTACGCGAGCTGCGCTGCTACCGCCTCAGCTTCGATGCCTCGGGCCAGGGGCTGCTCGCCCCGGGCCTGGACCGCGGCTCCGGCGCGGTGCCGCGCGGCGCGGTGGGTGAGCTGGCCGACCCGTCAGGGCGCACGCTGGTGCTCCTTGCTAGCGACGCGGTGGGCTGCCACTGGAGCGACGGGCGCATGGCGCGAACCCTAGCGGCCTGGGCGCGGCATACCCTGGTCGCCCTGGTGCAGATGCTGCCCGAGACGCTCTGGGAGCGGAGCG
>JAAXUL010000284.1 GCA_013336035.1 Chloroflexales bacterium | reverse complement strand
ACCGCCTCCAGAAACTCCCAATCATCCGGGTCAAGCGGCTGGCGGTCATCCTGATAAAGACCAAGCTGAAACCAAAGCAGAAGGAGATTGTGATTTCACGCGGGAGGAGCTGACGACAAACAACACAGCAAGGGGTATCTGCCTAAGTTTCTCCTCGTTCGGTTCCAGCTGCTTCGCGCGCTTCTCAGCGCGCTTCTCTTCCTTGCTCTTCAGCGGCTTCTTCTTCGCTTCTTTCTTCCGTTCCAGTCCTTTCGACATGACCACTGCTCCATTGGTGGGGGCATCCCCACGCACGCAAATGTAACTCCGGAACCCGGGCTGCTCAAAGCGCAGCTCAGCATCGCGCTTGGGCAGCACGCGCCCATCGGCGACGATGCGGGGCGCTTCGACGGCGGCAGAGTCGGGGGTCGGGGTGGGCGTAGGCGAGCCGACGGCGCAGGCGCCGAGGAAAAGGACGACGGCACCGGCTATGCACAGCTGGCCTGCAGCGCGCAGAGTCATCATACACCTCCATAGCGCTACGACAGCGCTAATGGGCGGCGGCAAAGCGCAGTGCACTCGTCGTCGTCCAGAGCAGGGCTTCTCAACAAACATGATACGCCGTAGCCAGGCCCGGGTTTTCGTCCTTTGGGACGATCCGGGCTCCGACAGCATGTCCAGGCATTATGGCACACCGGGCGGACCAGGCGTAGCCACGCAACGACAACCAGAAGCGGTTGCGCTCTAACACTTCGGGGAAAGGAATGTTAACGGGGCCTTAATGGTTCTTATCACCTAAACGGCGCAGTGGCACCTACGATACATGATAGACCTGGCGACACATGTATAGACTTGGCGACGAGCAGTAAAGCGGAGCCCGGCGGGCGTAACGCGCGTCACGCGACCACATCTACTACTGCATCCCAGCGCAGCGCCCTCCGCAGAAAGGAGCGAGACCATGTTGGTCCGCGATCGGATGAGCGCCCACCCCGTGACCATCGAGCCCGAGTCCAGTGCGCTAGCGGCCCTCGGCATCATGCAGTACCACCATCTTCGCCACCTGCCGGTAGTTGACCCCAGCGGACGCGTGGTCGGAATCCTTGCCGAGCGTGACCTGCTGCTGGCGGCCTCACGCCACCTGCACGCAGGCATGGAAGTCTCTGAGGTGATGCACCGCGACGTGGTCACCGTAAGCCCCGACGCCCCTCTGGCCGAGGCGGCCACCCTGATGGCCCGCTACCACTTCGGCAGCCTGCCGGTCGTCGATGGCAACAACGACATTGTCGGCATCATCACCGAGAGCGACATCTTCCGCGCCTTCGCCGATCTCGTCACCGAGAGCAAGGTCGTCGGCAAGAACTAGACCCTCGGGCCCAAAGCAGCGGCTCCCTCTCCACGTCCGAGGGGGGGCTTTCTGCTGTGCTATAATGCCCCGAGATTGGCACGCCTGTGCGGGGGAACGATGGACGACGAGGAGCGGCTGCTCAGCCCGAAGCCCGACGGCGAGGACAACCAGGTCGAGAAGAGCCTGCGCCCCCGCAGCCTCGCCGAGTTCATCGGCCAGGAGAAAGTCGTCGAGCAGCTGCGCATCGCCGTGACGGCCGCGAAGGCCCGCGGCGAGCCCCTCGACCACACCCTCTTCTACGGCCCCCCCGGCCTGGGGAAGACCTCGCTCTCGAACGTGATCGCCAACGAGATGGGGGTGAAGATCAAGGTCACCAGCGGCCCGGCGATCGAGCGCGCCGGCGACCTGGCGGCCATCCTCACCAACCTGCAGAAGAACGATGTCCTCTTTATCGACGAGGTGCACCGCCTCAACCGCGCCGTCGAGGAGGTGCTCTACCCCGCGATGGAGGACTACGCCCTCGACCTGATCGTGGGCAAGGGGCCGAGCGCGCGCAACCTGCGCCTGAAGCTGCCCCGCTTCACCGCGATCGGCGCGACCACCAGGCTGGCCCTGCTCACCTCGCCGCTGCGCGACCGCTTCGTGGCCCCCCACCGCCTCGAGTTCTACTCGGACGACGCTATGTGCGAGATCGTGACCCGCTCGGCGCGCATCCTTGGCGTGCCGACCAGCGACGAGGCCTCGCGCGAGATCGGGCGGCGGGCCCGCGGCACGCCGCGTATCGCCAACCGGCTGCTGCGGCGCGTGCGCGACTACGCCCAGGTGGTGGCCGACGGCTACATCGACCTGGCCGTGGCCCGCGCCGCCCTGGCCCAGCTCGAGGTCGATGACCTGGGCCTCGACGAGAACGACCGGCGCCTGCTGCGGGCGATCATCGAGCTGTTCAACGGCGGCCCCGTCGGCCTCTCGACCCTCGCCGCGGCCCTGGCCGAAGAGGTCGACGCGATCGAGGACGTCTACGAGCCCTTCCTGCTCCAGCTCGGCTTCCTCCAGCGCACGCCACGGGGCCGCACCGCCACCCGCCGCGCCTACGACCACCTCGGCCTGCCCTTCAGCGAGAAGACGCAGCCGCCCGCTGACGAGGGCGGCCCGCTACAGGGGCGCATGTTTTAGCTGATCGCCCTCACCCCCGCTCCCGCTTCGCAGGAGCGGGGGTTGTTCGTTTAACGCCGCTTACACGTACCCCCTCTCCCGGGCTGCGGGAGAGGGGGTACGTGTGTGAGGGCCACGTCAGCTACGCGTCGGCCGGCTCGCTGTCGCCCTGCTCCTTGGCGTCGATGATGATCGTGCCCGGGGTGGGGGTGGGGAGCGAGGGGGGGCGGGGAGTGTCGCGGCGGCGGCGCACCAGGGCGGCGCCGCCGGCGACGCGCGAGCTGCTGGCGAAGCCGAAGGCGGCCTTGTCGCGGGTAGCGCTGATCGGCGTGTAGGGGTGCTCGGCCTCGATGCGGTCGAGGATCTCTTTCACATCGATGTCGGTCAGCTCGTTGCGCAAGATCAGGGCCTCGGCGATGGCGATCACCGCCTCGCGGTTGTTCTCGAGCAGCTGCTTGACCTGGCGGTACTGCTCCTGAAGGATGGCCTCGACGCGCGGCTTCATGTCGGGGGCCGCCAGGCCCTGCATGCCGAAGGTCAGATAGGAGAAGAAGCTCTCGTCCATACCGACGGCGCCCACCATCCAGGCGGCCAGGCCGGTCGCATTCCTGAAGTCGCTGGTCACGCCGCCATACGCCTCGTTCAAGAACAGCTCCTCGGCGGCACGGCTGCCCAGGCTAATCTTGATCCGGTTCTGCATGTCCTGCTTGCTCTGGACATGTGACTCTTCCTCGGGCTTCCAGGCGGCGAAGCCGAGGGCGTTGCCGTGGCGCACAATCGTCACCTTGGCCAGGCGCTCTTTCTTGAGCAGCTTGACCATAGCGTAGGCGTGGCCGGCCTCGTGGTAGGCCACCTGGCGGCGATCCTCGTACGACATGCTGCGGATCGGCTGCTTGAGGCCCCACTCGTGGGTCTCGCGGGCCTGCGTGAAGTCCCAGTAGTTGATCGCCTGGCGGCCGTCGAAGTGGGCGTGGATGGTCGCCTCGTTGATGCAGTACTTGATCGCGACAGGCGTGTAGTGAATCGTGTCGGAGACCATACGCTCCATCGGCATCGGCTCGTGCTTGACCTTGGCGAGGTAGTACTCGATCACCTCGCGGCGGCCATCCGAGTCGGGGGCCTCGACAGAGATCTTGCGGTCGAAGCGGCCGGGGCGCAGCAGAGCGGCGTCGAGGCTCTCGGCCAGGTTGGTGGCGCCCATGGTCAGGACGGGGGGCATATCGGGCTTGCCCTTGCGCAGGCGCAGGGTGCGCAGCAGCTTGCCCATCCAGCCGTCCTGGGGCGGCGGGTCCATCTGCAGCAGCAGCTCGTTGAGGATGCCGCTGCCGGCGCCCATACCGCCCATGCCCATGCCCATCATGACCTTATTGAGGCCGCCCGCGGGGCTGCTCGCGTCGGCGCCAAGCGCGCCGCCGGTGCCCATCAGGCTCGAGGAGCGGGCGCCGGCGATGGCGTCGATCTCGTCGATGAAGAGGATGCAGGCCCCGTACTCTTTGGCGAAGCGGCGGGCCTTGCGGTACAGGTTCATCACCTTGATGTTGCCCATACCCATCCAGGCCGAGGTGAGTGAGGGGGCGCTAAGGTAGCCGAAGGGCACGCCGGCCTCGGTGGAGATCGCCTGGGCCAGGTAGCTCTTGCCGGTGCCGGGGGGGCCGATCAGCAGGATGCCGCGCGTGACCTCGCCGCCCATCTTCTTGAACTCTTTGGCGCCCTTGAGCAGCGTGACCACGCGCCGCGCGGCCTCGAGCACCTCGGGGTTGCCGCGGTAGTCCTTGAAGCTGATGCCCGTCTCGCCGGGGCGCACCCAGTAGATGCGGGTGCGGGCCATGAAGAAGTACATCAGGAAGAACTGGAAGCCGATGAAGAAGAAGAGGTAGGCCGCGATCGGGATGAACTCGAGCAGCATCGGCCCAGCCTGACCCGTGAAGATGACCTCGAAGACGGGGGGCAGCAGGTTCGCCGCCAGCCAGAGCACAAATGCGACGAGCAGCAGCGTCCTGATGAGCCGCACGAGCTTCCAGTTCCAGCGGTGGAAGAAGCTATCGATCTTCTTGTCCAGCTCACGGTCGAGATCGTCGCGGTACTGGCCATCATTCGGGCGGTAGGGCTCAATTGCCATGCGGGTGCTCCACTTCCAGATACGTGCGCTCGTGCTTCGATGTGGGCTGTGGCGTAGGCGGGCGGCTACTCAATATTCATGATCTTCCCGTCCCTCCCGACGGTGAAGACGAAAGAGACTGTCCCCTTCTGCTGGGGCGAGGCGACGTCGACGACATAGAAGTACATGCGCTGGCTGCCGCCGAGCTCGACCCCACCGATGTACTTGAAGGCGCTGTAGCGCTGGCCGGCGCGCCGCTCGCTCTCGACCCGCTCGGCGAGGGTGTCGCGAGTGAAGTCGCGGCCCTCGAGGTCCTGGCGGAGCTCAGAGCTGAACGACTCCCACATCAGGTCGGCGTCGTAGGTCTGCTGGCCGCGCAGGAAGTCCTCGACCGCGGCGGCGGGCGGGATGGCCGCCACGCGCCCGTCGCTGGGCGGGCCGGTGCGCACGAGGCGCGGCAGCGCGAGCAGCAGGCTTAGCACGCCAATCACGCCGACCAGGAAGGCGGTGAGCAGCACCCAGCCAAGGCGGGGCGCTATGAGCAGCCACCCCTGCTCGCCGGCCCAGATGGCGCGACCGACCATCAGGCGGGTCACCCGCGCGCCGATATCGAGGGCCGAGGGCTGGGCGGACGCTAGACCGGGGTAGGGCGGGGGGGCAGGCGGGGCTGCGGGCGCCGGGGCCGGCTGCCCATAGACAGGCTGCGGGGCAGGCTGCGCCGGCGTCGGCGGGGCAGGCTGCTGGTCGCGTGGCTCTTCCACCATAAGAGGCGCTTCCTCACGGTGACCGCAGGCGTATGCAGGGGCTTGCCCGGTGGCGTGTGGCCAGGCCGAGCCAATTAGGATGCACCTGTGCACTTACGCTAAGCTGCTGGAGATGAGTGCGTGCGGCACAACCGCGACGTCTGTGGAATCTCACCCGGGCCTCCGGGTGTTTACAATAAAGTATACTTCATGTATTAGCGCGGAATCAAGAAATCCTTTATGAGAGGATGATTAGTCCACCCCGAAACAAAATTCTGCGCCCGCTTGTCGACCTGTCCGCCATCGCTGTGCTCGTGCTCTACGGGCTGCTGGCCTGGGGCAGCGAGGGCGGGCGCGGCGGCGTGACGCTCGACCCGGTCTGGGCGGCGGCGCGCGAGCGCGGCGCCCTGCGCGTGGCGGTCGATGTGGGCTTTCGCCCATTCGCCGACCAGATCGGCGGCGCTCTGGTCGGCTACGACATCGATCTGGCGCGGGCCGTGGCCACGCGCCTGGGTCTGCGAGCCGAGTTCGTGCCGACCGGCTTCGATGCCCTCTACGACACACTGAGCAGCGGGCGGGCCGATATGATCGCCTCGGCCCTGCCCTACGCGCCCGAGCAGGGCTTCCGCGCCCGCTTCTCGAGCTTCTACTTTGACGCGGGGCAGGTGCTGGTGGTACGCGCCGGCTCGGCCATCGCCGGCCCAGACGATCTAGGCGGGCGCGCCGTGGGCGTGGCCCTCGGCAGCGACGCCGACGCCCTGGCCCGGCGTATGGCGCGCGACGGCGCCGGCCTCAACCTGCGCTCGGCCTACGATGAGCCGGCCCAGGCCCTGGCCGACCTGCGGGCCGGCCGTCTCGACGCCGTGATCACCGACAATGTGGCGGCCCTCGCCGCCGTGCAATCCGCGCCGGGCCTGCGCATCGCCGCGGCCCTCACCACCGAGCCCTTCGCCCTGGCGATGCCCCGCGCGGCCTTCCAGCTCGAGGCGGAGGTCAACCAGGCTCTGGCCGATCTGCGCGACGAGGGCTTCTTCGACGAGCTGAACCGGCGCTGGCTGCGGTAGAGCTTAGTGGAGGCCAGGCCAGCGACGCACCTTCTGTGGGGCCGCGGGCGCGATCGGCCCATCGCTCAGCACGGCGGCCGGGATCCGGCGAGTGAGCAGGTCGGCTATGTCGGCGCCGACGAGCTGCGCAGCCCGCGCGTGGGCCTGGCCCAGGTTAGGTAGGCGGTTGTAGTGAGGCCCGTGGGCGTCGGTGGCGATGATCTGAACCATCCCGTGGGTCAGCATCGTCTCGGACAGGCGCCGCAGGCGCTCGCCCTGGTTCCCAAGCAGCGCGTCGCTGGTGAGCTGCATCAGGGCCCCTCGCTCGACCAGCGGGATGAGGCTGTTCGGGTCGTCCTGCACATAGCGGTAGCGCTCGGGGTGGGCGATCACGACGCGGTAGCCCGCGAGCTGGAAGGCGAAGACGACGTGCTCGGCCGCGAGCCGGACGACCCCCAGGGGGAACTCGACCAGCACCGCCCGGCTCTCGCCGTAGGGCAGCAGCTGGCCTACGCGCAGCCGCTCGAGCGACTCGAGCTCGCCGAAGATCTCGGTGCCCGCCACGACCTCCAGGGCGATCCGCGCGGCCCGCAGAGCCGCGCGCAGCTCGTCAAGCCGGTCTTGCACCTTGAGCGTGCTGTAGCCGGCCCAGGCGCTGACCGAGCTGTGCCCGTGGGGCGTTGCGACCATAACCGACACGCCCTGGTCGGCGGCGGCCCGCGCCATCGCCACGGCCTCGGCGAGGGTGCGCGAGCCATCGTCGACCGCGTGCAGGATGTGCGAGTGCATGTCTATCAATAGGAGTACCCCCGCTCAAGCTTCGCCCCGTTGAGCACAACGCCGACGATATTGGCCTTGACCTTCTCAAGGAGCTGGCGGGCCTCGCGGGCCCGGTCGCGGCGCGTGTGGCCAGCCTGGAGCACCAGCAGCACGCCGTCGACCCGCGGGGCAAGCACGGCGGCGTCGGTGACGGCCACCGCGGGCGGGGTGTCGAAGAGCACAATGTCGGCCTCGCTACGCATGCGCTCGATCAGCGCGCCCATGCGCCGTGAGCCGAGCAGGTCGGCAGGGCGGGGCGGCAGCGGCCCGCTGGTGAGCACGCTCAGGCCCGGCACGCCGCTGCCCTGGACGGGCAGCGGGCCCTCGGCCTGCTCGAGGATGGCGCTGGTGAGGCCGCGCTCGTTGGGCAGCCCAAAGAGCGTGTGCAGGCTCGGCCGGCGCAGGTCGCAGTCGACTACCAGCACACGCTGCTCGGCCTGGGCCATAGTGACGGCCAGGTTGGCCAGGGTGGTGCTCTTACCCTCATCGGGGGCTGTGCTGGTCACCAGCAGGGTGTGTAGCGGCCGATCAAGGCTCGAAAAGAGGATATTCGTGCGCAGGGTGCGGTAGGCCTCGGCGACGGCGGAGCCGGGGTCTCTGAGGGTGATCAGGTTGGCCTCTGGCGAGGCGCCGGGAGTGGTCACGAGTGTCCCCCTACTTGTCCACGCTCGGGATGGCGCCGATCGTCGTCAGCCCGACGAAGCGCTCGACGTCGCTGCTGCTCTTGAGCGTATCGTCGAGGTACTCGATGATATAGGCCAGGAGCACGCCGACGATCAGGCCCAGGAGGGCGCCGGCCAGGACGTTGATGCGGGTGTTGGGCTGGATCGCGATCAGGCGCGCCTGCTGGATGCGCTGCACATTGATCCGGGCCGTGCCCTCGAGGGTCGCATTGATGCGGTTGACCTCAGTCACGATCCGGTCGCCCACCGCGTCGGCCATAGCCATCGACTGGGCGAGGGTTGGCGCGTCCACCTCGATGATAATCTTCTGCTCGTCGGGGCGGGGCTGGATATTGACGTCCTGCATCCACTGCTCGCCCTTGATGTCGAGGCCGATCGCCTGGCTGATCTGGTCGAGCACATCGGGCTGCATCACCATCTCGCGGTAGCTGTTCATCGAGTTGCGCAGCACGATGTTCAGGCCATTGTCCGCCTGGTTGGCCAGGGCCAGGTAGACCGCCTGCGAGCGGTAGGTGTCGGGGAGGAGCTTGCTGACCCCGTAGGCGGCCACGGCGGCCGCCGCGAGCGCCAGGGCGATCACCCACCAGCGCTTGATCAGGACAGTGACATAGTCGCGGAGCTGCATAGGCTACTCTTTCGGGATCACGCCGAGCACGCGCGCGCCGAGCCATTGTTCGGCCTGGCGCGGGCTGCGCAGGCGGTCGTCGAGGTAGTTGGCGAGGAAGGCGAGGCCGAGGCCGGCGGCAAGGGCCAGGGCCACCCGCAGCCCCACCTCGCGGACGAGATCGCGCGGGCCGCCGAGGCGGGCGGCCTCGCCGGGCGGGTCGAGGATGGCCACCTGGAGCCCACCGGCGGGGGCGCGGCC
>JAAXUL010001032.1 GCA_013336035.1 Chloroflexales bacterium | reverse complement strand
TGCTTCGTACAGGGCCGCCCATGCTTCGTACAGGGCCGCCCATGCTTCGTACAGGGCCGCCCATGCTTCGTACAGGGCCGCCCATGCTTCGTACAGGGCCGCCCATGCTTCGTACAGGGCCGCCCATGCTTCGTACAGGGCCGCCCATAAGCCAACAGCCGCGACGGGGCCTCAGCCCAGCGTGATCACGGTCACGCCGGCCCCGCGGAAGCTGTCGAGGTCGGCGAGCGCGGCCGGGGCCTGCTCGAGCGTGATGGTCGCGCCGACTAGCTGCGCGGGGAGCACCCGCCCCGACTGGATGAGCGCGAGCATCGCGTCATAGCGGTGGGCCTGCATGCCGTGGCTGCCCAGGATCACAAGCTCGTGGGCGATCACGCGGTCCATGGGGATAGCGGGGCGGCTATGGTCGGCGAGCATCAGCCCGACCTGGATATGCCGGCCGCGCTTGCGCAGGCAGGCGATCGAGCTGAAGCAGGTGGCCGGGCTGCCCAGGGCGTCGAGCGAGACGTGGGCGCCGCCGCCGGTGGCCTCGCGCACCGCCGCGGCCACATCATCCACCCCGGCGGCGTCGAGCGTGACCTCGGCGCCGACGGCGCGGGCCAGGGCCAGGCGCTCGGCGCTGATATCGACGCCGACCACGCGCGCGCCGAGGGCGCCGGCGATCATGATCGCCGAGAGGCCCACGCCGCCGCAGCCGTGTACGGCCACCCACTGGCCCGCCGTGACCTGCCCCTGGTCCACGATGGCCCGGAACGAGGTCGCGAAGCGGCACCCGAGGCTCGCGGCCGTCACGAAGTCGAGCTGGTCGGGCAGGCGCACCAGGTTGGTCTCGGCGCGGGCGACGGCGACATACTCGGCGAACGAGCCCCAGTGGGTGAAGCCGGGCTGGAACTGATGGTCGCAGACCTGCTGGTTGCCCGCGGCGCACTGCGGGCAGACGCCGCACGCGCAGACAAAAGGCGCTGTCACGCGGTCGCCCACGCGCCACGAGGCGACCCCGGGCCCCACGGCGGCGACCACCCCGGCGAACTCGTGGCCGGGCACGTGAGGGAGCGTAATATCGGGGTCGTGCCCCATCCAGCCGTGCCAGTCGCTGCGGCACAGGCCCGTAGCGCGCACGGCGATCACCACCCCATCGTCAGGCGGCGTAGGGTCAGGCACGGTCTTAATGGTCAGGGGCTGGGCGAACGCCTCGTAGATCGCGGCTCTCACGTGGCACCTCGGGGGTATGGTTGGGCAGACGGCCTATCGTACCACGGCCCGCGCGGCGGGATGTCACAGTCTGTGTATAATAGCGGCAGGTTTTTGCCCTCCCAACCTGAAGGAGAACGTCATGGCGACCACCAGCGCCGAGCGCGCCACCGACTCGGGCCTGACCGTCGAGCCGGTCTATCGCGCCGCTGATGCCGGCGAGCCCCAGCCCGACCCGGGGCAGTACCCCTTCACCCGCGGCATCTACCCCACGATGTACCGCGGGCGGCTCTGGACGATGCGCCAGTACGCCGGGTTTGCCAGCGCCCGCGAGAGCAACCAGCGCTACCGCTACCTGCTCCAGGCTGGCCAGACCGGCCTCTCGGTGGCCTTCGACCTGCCGACCCAGCTGGGCCTCGACAGCGACGACCCCCGCGCCGAGGGCGAGGTGGGCAAGGTCGGCGTGGCGATCGACAGCCTGCTCGATATGCAGACGCTGCTCGACGGGATCCCGCTCGACAAGGTGACCACGTCGATGACGATCAACGCGCCGGCCAGCGTGCTGCTGCTGCTCTACGAGCTGGTCGCCGAGGGCCAGGGCGTCGCGTCCAGCAAGATCGGCGGGACGATCCAGAACGATATCCTCAAGGAGTACGCGGCCCGCGGCACCTACATCTTCCCGCCGCGCCCCTCGATGCGCCTGATCACCGATATCTTCGCCTACTGCGCCGAGCGCATCCCCGGCTGGAACACGATCAGCATCAGCGGCTACCACATCCGCGAGGCCGGGGCCACCGCCGTCCAGGAGATCGCCTTCACCCTGGCCGACGGCATCGCCTATGTGGACGCCGCGGTCAAGGCCGGCCTCGACGTTGACAAGTTCGCGCCGCGGCTCTCGTTCTTCTTCGTCAGCAACCCCAACTTCCTCGAGGAGGTGGCCAAGTTCCGCGCCGCGCGCCGCCTCTGGGCGACGATTATGCGCGAGCGCTTCGGGGCCAAGAAGGAGAGCAGCCTGATGCTGCGCTTCCACACCCAGACCTCGGGCGCCAGCCTGACGGCCCAGCAGCCGCTCAATAACGTGGTGCGCACGACGATCGAGGCAATGGCGGCCGTCCTCGGCGGCACGCAGAGCCTGCACACCAACTCGTACGACGAGGCCCTCGGCCTGCCGACCCAGGAGTCGGCCACGCTGGCCCTGCGCACCCAGCAGATCATCGGCTTCGAGAGCGGGGTGGCCGACACCTCCGACCCCCTGGCCGGCTCGTATGTGGTCGAGGCGATGACCGACGAGCTCGAGCGCCGCGCCCGGGCCCTGATCGAGCAGATCGACGGCATGGGCGGCGCCGTGGCCGCCGTCGAGAAGGGCTGGGTCCAGGAGCAGATCGCCGACGCCTCGTACGCCTATCAGCAGGCCGTCGAGTCGGGCGCGCGCATCGTCGTGGGCGTCAACAAGTTCCAGGAGGACGAGGCCCGCAGCGCGCCGGTCTTCAAGCCCAACGAGGCCGTCGCCCGCGAGCAGTCCGATGCCCTGGCGAAGCTGCGCGCCGAGCGCGACAACGCCGCCGTCCAGGCCGCCCTGGCCGACCTGCGCGCCGCCGCCGAGGGTACGGATAATGTGCTGCGCCCGATGCGCGAGGCCCTGCGCCACTACGCCACCATCGGCGAGGTCTGCGGCGTGCTGCGCCAGGTCTGGGGCGAGTACCGGCCCGAGGTGCGACTCTAACAAAAGTGATAGGGATTTCTTACGGCATCGTTAGCTACGGATCTAGCTGTGCCCCCGCCCCTCAGGCTATAGTAAGCGCGGATCGAGTGCGCTGTTGTACCCGGGGGGGAGACGCAAGCGGCTGATCCTGGACCGGCCCGAGGGGGAGCAAGCGGGGGCGCGGCAATTGCCGCGCAGGCCCAGATCGAGGTTTCCTGGACCTTGGAGCACAACCGGACCGTCCTGATGGAGCCGATCCACGCCACGGTCCGCATCGCCAACTATTCCGGGCAAGATCTCGACCTGAC
>JAAXUL010001031.1 GCA_013336035.1 Chloroflexales bacterium | reverse complement strand
CACGTTGGTGTTGCCCTTGACCGTCCCGGTGATCAGCACCCGGCGCCCGATCACGGCCAGGTCGCCCTCGACGGTGCCCTCGATCACGATATCGTTGGCGATCACGTAGAGGTCCTTGGGGAGAGTCTGGTCGGCGGCCAGGCGGTAGGTTTCGCCAAAGCCGAAGGCGGCGCTGGCCGGGGACTGGCCGAGCACCAGGGACAGCAGCGCCGCGCACAGTCCAACCAGCCCCCAGCGCCAGAGTGCTCCTGCGATCATATGCTTCTCCTTCCGTCCGAGCCCGAGGTGGCACACGAGGCCCACTCTAGATTACAGCGCACAACCGCCGCTCCGACAACGTACGGCTGAGCATGTGATCGCCGGTCCGCTCGGACGGGCGCTGCATAGGTTCACTGGACGGCCAACACGCTACGGGACAAATGGTCTGATCGGGCTATCGGTAAACGATCTCCCGGCGTCATGCCAGGGCGCATGCGGGGTGGTACGCTGGGAGGTGCCGCTAGGTGCTGGCGGCGCTCGTCCTCGCTCAGAACAAACAGGAGCCTTTGAAGGCTCCCTGGGAGTCGTGGGATCTTCCCATGCAGATACGGAGGCGGCCTATGTTTCCCTTCCTGCTGATCGCCCTGGGGCTCGTGGTCCTCGCCTTTGGCTCGCGGCTGGCCATCCTGGGGGCGGCGGTCGGCGCGATCCTCGGGGTGGCCCTGCTGCGCCTGCTGCCAAGCGACCAGGGTTTCTGGCTGACGCTGCTCATCCCGATCGGGCTCGCGGTGCTGTTCTTCTTCGGCGCGGGCCTGGCGAAGGGGGCCGTGAGCCTCCTCACCCTCGTGCTCGGCGTCGTGGCGGGCGCCGCGATCACGCTGAATGTGCTCGACCTCTTCCACATCAGCTTCGGCCTGCTCGACTGGGTTCTGGCGGTGGTCGGCGGCTGCGTCGGGGCCGTGCTGGTCAACCGCTTCAAGGACTGGGCGGTGATCATCCTGGCCGGGCTGGTGGGGGCGATGCTGACCATGCGCGGCATCAGCATCCTGCTGCCCGGGCTGGATGGGCTGCTCACCACCTCGCTCGCGCTGCTGCTGGCCGCGGCGGGCATCGCCTATCAGGGTGGCCTGTTCAAGCGGCTCAATCCCCAGCCTCGTTGAGGCGAGGTGAGGGCCAGCGATGAGGTCGAGACTTCTTTCTGCCGCGCTGTTCGCTTGCGCCGCCCTGCTGGTCACGGGGCTGCTCGCCGCCCCCGGCCCGGCGGCCGCTCAGAGCCAGGCCGGGCGCGTCCAGCGGATCGCCGGACAGCTCGACGCCGGCGAGATCGATGCCTACCTGCTCCGGGCCCTCCTGCCCGGCGACCGGCTTACGGTCTCGATGCGGTCCACTAGCGGGAACCTGGACCCTGCCATCGGGATCGTGGACACCAGCGCGCCGATCGACGAGCTCATCGCACGCTACCGCGCGGAGATCCAGCGTCTCCTGGCGGAGAGCGCTGAGGTAGCCCCGGCCCTGAACGATCTGAGGGGTCGGTACTTCCTCGCCTGGGATGACGACGCCGGCGTGGGGTACGCAGCGGCACTGGAGTATGTCGTGCCGGCGGCGGGCGACTACGCGCTCGTCGCGGCCGGCTCCCTCTCGGCACTCGGACGCGCGACCGCCGGGGAGTACGAGCTGGTCATCGGGCTCAATGGGCCTGATGTGCGGGAAGGCACGGTCGCGCCGACGGGCGCACCGATCGCGGAGCCGCTCCCCATCAGCGCGTACCCCACGCCGGCCGTGGAAGAGTCCACCGGCGCCCTCGGCGCCGAGACGCCCGTGGTGAACGTGCGCCTGGCCGATCTCGACGCCGGGGAGACCCTCTTCGTCTACGCCGAGGCGACCGCGGGGAACCTGCGCCCATCAGTGATCCTGCGCGACTTCGGCGGGAAGGCCCTTGAGGCGGGCAACCTCGGCGGCCAGGAGCCGCAGGCGACCCTCGCGTACACCCCCACGGACCCCGCCGCCGGCTTCTCGCTCGACGTCCGGGCCGCCGCCCTGGCTGACGGGACGCCGAGCGCCGGCGACTACCGGCTGCTGGTGGGCGTGAACGCGCCGGAGGTGCTGTCCGGCCAGGCGCAGCCCCAGGGCGACAAGGTTATCGCCGCGCCGACTGAGGTCAGGGCCGGTCTCCAGATCCACCGCATCAGCGAGGTGGACTCGCAGAACGAGAACTACACCGTGCTGGGCAGCCTGCGCATGGACTGGGTGGACCCCAGGCTGGCCTTCAGCCCGGACGCCTGTGGCTGCCCCGTGAAGCTCTACAACGAGAAGGAGTTCGACCGCTTCCTGGCCGAGGTGCAGAGCCGCTGGCCCGACTTCAGCTTCTTCAACCAGCTGGGCAATCGCTGGGTGAAGACCCGGGCGGCGGCGATCTGGCCCGACGGGCGGGTCCGCTACGCGGAGAGCTTCAGCGCCACCTTCCAGGCCGATTTTGATTTTCAGAAGTACCCCTTCGACGTCCAGACGTTCCCGATCTACCTGGACATGCTGTACCCCGCCTACATGTACACCCTCGTCGATCTGCCGGGCTACAGCGGGATCGACCCCGAGCACGGTGAGGATGAGTTCATCATCGCCGCGCTCACCACCGCGGTGAGCGCGGCGGCGCCAAGCGCCGCCGACAGCCCGGTGACGCGTATGACCTTCAGCTTCAGCGCACCGCGCCACCTGAACTACTATGTGCTCCAGGTCTTCGTGCCGATCGTCCTGATCATTCTGATCTCCTGGTTCACCTTCTTCCTACGCGACTACTCGCGGCGGATCGAGGCGGCGGCCGCCAACATCCTGCTGTTCATCGCCTTCAACTTCAGCCTGGCCGACAACTATCCCCGGCTGGGCTACATCACCTTCCTCGACGCGGTGATGAGCGTGACTTTCGTGGTGAACGTTCTGGTGCTGCTCTACAACGTCCAGCTGAAGCGCCTGGAGAACCGGGGGCAGAGCCAGCGGGCCGAGCGCATCGATACCATCTTAGACTGGGCCTATCCGCTCTCCTACGTGATGCTGGTCGGGCTGATCTTCCTGTTGTTCTTCTAGGGCTCCGTGAGGCTGGTTGACCGTGCGTCCGTCGCCGCGCATCATGCCGCCTTCGCCGACTTGTCCTTCTTCGCCCGCTGGGCGGCGGCGGCCTCGGCGACGCGGGCCTGCTCGTAGGCCCGCGCCTCGGCGTCGGTCGCCGCC
>JAAXUL010001030.1 GCA_013336035.1 Chloroflexales bacterium | reverse complement strand
TTCATCCTTCCGCCTTCATCCTTCATCCTTCGCAGGAGCGAAGCGACGCCCGGCCCCTCGTCGAGGAAGCTGCGCACGAGGCTGAGGGCGACGCAGCGCTCCAGGGCGTCCTGCAAGCTCCTGGCGGCCTGCTCCTGCTGACCGTCGGCCTGGAGCGCCAGGGCGCGCACCACCAGCAGCTACACCAGCTGGCCTGCGCGCCCGGCAGCCTCCGCGGCGGCCAGCAGCGGCTCCAGCAGGGCGACCGCCTCCCGGCCCCGCCCGAGGGCGGCCAGAGCGCGGGCCCGCGCTCTGGCAATGGGCAGATCGCGCACCCGGTAGTCGCCGGGGCGGGCCGGCTCCTGCTCCAGCCATGCCTCCACCGCGGGGAGCTGGCCCTCGGCGAGCTGAATGCGCGCCCGCAGCGCGCGGCTCAGGCCGACCTCGACCACGGGCGTCATGCGCGGTGCCAGCTCCTCCAGGGCGTCGAGCAGGGCGTGGGTGGCCGCCAGATCGCCCTGGGCGGCGCGGGTCCAGGCCAGGCTCAGGCTGGCGAGCTAGATGCTCCAGCCGTTGGCCAGCAGCTCGCCGCGGCGCCGGCCCTGCTCCAGCAGCTCGGCGGCAGCCGCCAGGTCGTCGCGCTCGTACAGCACCTGGCCCAGCTGATTGCACAGATCGCCGGCAATGGGGAGCGGTGCACCGGCTGCGTCACGGTGGGCGTCAAGGGCCGCGCGCAGGAGCGACTCCGCGGCATCTAGCGATCATCTGGATGCTGGTGGTGTAAAGGAGGCCGGGCAGCTGGCTGAGCAGCCGTGGCCGCTCGGGCGCGCTATGCGGTCGGGGTGAGAGTGCCGCCACTGGCCAGGCTGTAGGTCTTGCCGCCCAGGTCGGGGTTGGCGGCGCTGTCGTAGTAGACGGTGCGGCCGTTGCCGATGATATTGGTGATCGTCGTGCCCGCGATGCCGTCGGCGTCGCTCAGGCTGCTCAGGTGCGAGTCGGCGGTCACCGTCCAGCTGCTCGACGCGTCCAGTGTCAGGCTCGCCGCCTTAACGGTGTCGTCCGTGTGGATCGCGCCGCTCAAGCTCGAGCCGTTCTGGAGAGGCAGCGCGACCGAGCTGATGCTGTCGGCCTTCACGTCGCCCGCGAGCTCCTGGCTATCGGCGCTGAGGGTGGCGTTGCCGCCGTTCGCGCCGCTCGTGCCCCAGCGCTCGTTGGCGGCCGCCTCCAGAGGAACGGCTCCCGCGTCCCCGAGCTGCCCATGGTGCAGAACACCTTCGGCCGGCGCTCGGCGGGGTCGAACAGGCGCCGGATGGCCGGGTCCACCTCGGCGTTGGCGCCCGCGGGGGCATAGAGCGGCCCGGTGATCCGTACATGGTCCGGTAGGGTCTGACCCACGTAGAAGTCCGGAAGGTCGTTGACCACGAGCAGATCGGACTCGAGCATCTCGAAGACGCTCGCCAGGGGCTCGCCGCGCCAACCCTCGGCCTCGGCCGCCAGGCGCATGTTGTGCTGCCGGAAGCCGGGCGCGCGCACCTTCGCCCCTGCGGGCACCAGGCCGATCAGGGCCCGCCGCAGTGGGCGCGGCAGGGCGGTGAGCGGAACCAGCATATCGGGTACGTCGCTGAGGAGCCCGGCACCTACGACGCTGGGGTGCAGCGGCAGCGGCAGAAAGCAGACCCCGGGGATGCCGAGCATGCGCCGGGCAATGCCAGCGAAGGGCCAGAAGCCGTAGATTACCAGATCGGGCTGGAGTTGCGCCAGGGCCTGGCGGATGCCGACGAGTAGCTCGCGCGCCAGGCCGACCTCGCCCACGAACTCGGGCGCCCGGGCCTTCAGGTCGTCGAGGGTGCTGACGCCGCCGAGGCGCGGCTGGCACTCATGCACGGCAAAGCCGGCTGCGGTGACGCGGGGCGTGAAGCGGCTGCCGTGGGAGAGAAAGGTGCAGCTGAGGCTCCGGCCTGGGGGGCAGTGCTCGCGCAGACCGCTGGCGAGCTCCAGGGCCCGGGTTACCTCCCCGGCATCTTGCAGGGCCACCGCGAATACGATCCGCAGGGGCGAAGGAAGGTTTGTCATTGATATATGCTGGTGGCTATGCGCCTTCAGAGAGCTCGTTGGGGCGTCTTCCCCCGATTGAGCGAACGACTGATTACGGCCGCCGCAGCAGTGGGGTCTGCCAGAGCAGGAGCGTGCCGACGACGGTCACGCCGATGACGAGCAGGCCGGCCTCGCCTGTCCACAGGCGGGCCGTGGCGCCGTGGGTGGCCGGGTCGAAAACCGCCTGGATGACCAGGTTCCACGCGCCGTGGGCGACCACGGGCGGCCAGATGCTGCCGGTGGCCAGGCGCAGCCCGCCGAGGAAGGAGCCGAAGGCGACCACGACGACGAGAAATAGCCCGCACTGCACCAGCAGGGGCGCACTGGGGTTGCCCGGCCGGTAGGTGCCGGCCACGATAATCGGTAGATGCCAGGCCCCCCAGATCAGGCTGCTCACCAGCAGCGGCCGGGGCACCCCGGTGTCCACGAGGCGCGTGAGCATATACCCGCGCCAGCCGAGTTCCTCGCCCAGCGGGAGGGTCGGCACGAGGGCAAAGACCAGCGTCGCGACGAGGGTGAAGGCAAAGGTCACCGCCGGGCTGGCGAAGTGCGGCCAGTCAGCCGGGGTGGGCGGCGGCTGAAACTGGGCCAGGCCGAGGCCCCAGGCGAGGCCATAGGCGATGATGGCGACCAGGAGTGGAAAGAGCAGCGCGACGAGGATGCCCCGCCAGATACGGCGCTCGCGGAGGCGGAACGACACATCCCCGAAGCCCTCGCGCAAGGCCAGGCGGGCGACGATGCTGGCGAGGGCGGGGGCGAACATCAGTAGCAGGTGGCTGTGCCGGCTGAGGGCGACCTCGTAGCCGACGAGCGAGAATGGCACGAGGGCGCTGAAGTAGAGGACCAGGCCGCGCCGGGCGCGACGGACCTGCTCCGGTGCAGCGGGGCTCAGATCAGTCGCGAGGGGTGTTACGGTCATTGTGGATGCTCTGAGCGTGTACGTGCGAACATTCCTTGTGCGTCCCCGTCGAGTGCTCAGGTGGAATGTAGCAATCCCGCGGATGACTTCTTGTCACCCCCGTGGGTGATCGTCGCTGCGTATCGCGATCGGCCTATAATGGTCGGGCGTGCCTTTCCTGAGACGTGCCCATCAAGAGGTGTCGCGATGGCATCCCCCCGCTTCCAACGG
>JAAXUL010000283.1 GCA_013336035.1 Chloroflexales bacterium | reverse complement strand
GCTCTTCCGATCTGTATGCGGGTATAATGCCTCCATGGAGGTACCTATGCCAGATACGACCACGTCCTCTAGCGACGTGGGCGCCCTGGTGGCCGAGGGCAACGCAGCCCTGATCGCCGGCGACTCCTACGCCGCCCGTCAGTGCTTCCGTCAGGCCCTCGAGCTCGACCCCGGGCGTGTCGAGGCCTGGATCGGCCTCGCGGGCAGCGTGCGCCCGTACCGCGAGAAGCTCGAGCATCTACAGCGCGCCCTTGCCATCGACCCCGCCAACGCCGAGGCCCGCGCCGTCATAGCCCAGGTCGAGACCCGCCTCGCCGCCGGCGAGGTGCTCGCCCCTGGCGGCGTACAGCTGCGCGGCTCGCCTGACCAGGCCGGGCCGCCCCTGCCCACCGCGCCCGCCAGCGCGGCCACAGCCCTTACCTGCTACCTCCACCCCGACCGCGAGACTGGACTGCGCTGCACCAGCTGCGAGCGGCCGATCTGTAGCGACTGCGCGCGGCCGGCCGTCGTGGGGCAGCTCTGCCCCGAGTGTGCCAGGATCCGCCGCCCGGTCAACTACCAGGTCACCGGGACGCACATCGCGATTGCCGGGGGCGCCACGCTGCTCTACAGCACCTTGCTCACCACCCTCGGGCTCTTGCTCCTTGGGAATCTCGGCTTCTTCAGCTTCATTATCGCCTTCCTGCTCGGGCCCGTGGCCGGCGAGCTACTTGTACGGCTGCTCGACCGGCTCACGCGCAGCAAACGTGGGCGCCCGGTCCAGGTGACGGTCGGCGTCGCCTATGGCCTGGGGATTCTGCTCATGTTGGCCGGGCTGGCCTTTGTCCTAGGCAACCTCTCGCCCGCGGTGGTCGGTCGCCTCCTCTTCAGCATGCCGCTGGGCCTCTATCTATTCACCGGAATCGCCATCGTCACCGCACTGACCCGACTCCGCTAGCGTAGCTATGCCGCCGGGGCGGCCCCTTGCAGCGGGGGCGGCGCCGGTAAATCGTCGGTAAGTGGCTGGTGCTACAATCAGACCGTGCCGGAGCGGTGTTTGCGGCGGTGGCAAATAAAATGACGGGGGCCCTATGACTGAGCAATTGCGTGGAATGACCCGGGCGGTGCGCGGCGAGCAGAACCCGCTGGACACTGTCGAGCGCCGCTTGCGCGATCAGGTCTTCGGGCAAGAGCGCGCGATCGAGAGTGTCGTCCGTGTGCTGAACCGAGCACGTTTTGGCTTCTCGGCCGGCAACCCGCGCCGGCCCCGGGCTACGCTACTCTTCCTCGGCCCGACCGGCGTCGGCAAGACGGCCACCGCTCGGGCCCTGGCTCAGCTCTTGCGCCCCGACGGCGAGGCCTTCCTTAAGATCGACTGCTCGCTCTTCAGCCAGGGCCACGAGGTGAGCGCCCTGGTCGGCGCTCCGCCCAGCTATGTCGGGCGCGACCAGAAGCCCTTGCTCAACCCCGAGATCATCGAGCAGGAGAACAGCGTGGTCCTCTTCGACGAGATCGAGAAGGGCCAGCCCGAACTGTGGAACCTGCTGCTCCAGGTGATGGAGGACGGCGAGATCCTGCTGCTCAACGGCGGGCGCAGGGTTAGCTTCCAGAGCAGCATCGTGATCTTCACGACCAATGTGGGCGCCAAAGAGATGGTCGACTTCCTCGACCGGCGCACGATCGGCTTCCGCACCCCCCACCAGGATGTTGAGGCAACGGGCCAGCAGATCTACCAGATCGGCTTCGAGCAGCTCCAGCGGGTCTTCCAGCCCGAGTGGATCAACCGCCTTGACGAGATCGTCGCCTTCCGGCCCCTCTCCAGCGATGTCCTGCGCAGTGTGCTCGACCACATGGTCTTCGAGAGCAACGAGCAGTACCTCCGCCACGGGATCAAGATCGATCTGGCCCCCGAGGCCAAGGAGTACCTGCTGACCAAGGGCTTCGACTCGCGCTTCGGCGCGCGGCCCCTGCGCCAGCAGCTGCTGAAGTACATCGATGCGCCCCTGGCCGACCTGCTCGCCTCCGGCGGCATCCCCCTGGGCAGCAATGTGCTGGTGGCCTACACCGGCATCGACCGCCACGGCGAGGCCCTCGAGTTCTACCACGAGTCGGCCCCCGAGCTGCTGCGCCAGGCCGAGGAGCTGCGCGCCCAGGAGGTCGGCCGCGTCGCTGTGAAGGAGGGCGATGGCCCCCAGCCCCCCAGCATCAGCCTCAGCAGCGAGCGCAGCAACAGCGCCGAGGGCGGCGTCGGTCCCTTCGGCGCCCGCGGGCCGCGCATCAACCCCAGGCGCAACGAGGGCAGTAGATAGAAGACCAAGGACGAACAGCCAAAGACGAAGGCCGGACTAGTCAGCGCCCCGTAGTACCTGCGGCGCTCACCGATCCGGCCTTCGTCTTTCGTCTTCGTTACACCGAGACGACCTGCGGGCCGCCGGCCTCGCCCTCGGGGGCGGGCGGGGCCTCGGGCGTAGCCTGGCGCTCGCGCCGCACCACCGACAGGTCGGGCTCGGCGCCATCGGCCAAGGGGCGCTTGAAGATCATGTAGCTGCGGCCCGGCATGGCATGCTGGATGCCCGCCAGCTCCCAGCCGTCGGCGCCAAGGCCGTTGAGCACCCGGCGCCCGAAGGCGCTGTTGCGCTCACCCTGCTCGGGCCGTGTCTCCTGGCCCTCTACGGAGATTCGCTCCCAGCCCTCGACAAAGACGACCTTATACTCCCACTTCGCGCTCATTGCGTGCCTCCTATCTGTACCGGCCTGGGCAGAGTGTAGCACGCGGCCGATTACAAAATTACAGGTAATTCGGCTAGGATCAGGCCTTGCAAGAATAAACCAAGTATTCTCCGATTTTATTGACAAAATTCGCGAAGGCTGGTAGACTCGGTAGTAGTTCGGAGGATTGCTACTATGCTAGTCATTGGCTACGCTACGACAAGCCCCGCAGGACAGATCCTGCAGTACCTCCAGCGCCAGGGCGAGGCCACAGTGAAGGACCTGGCGGCCCTGCTGGGGGTCAGCGCCACGGCGGCGCGTGATCATCTGGTCCACCTCCAGGCCGAGGGCCTGGTCGAGGCCCGCGCCGAGCGCAACGGCCCCGGCCGTCCGCGCCTGGTCTACACACTTAGCGAGGCGGCGCGCAGCCGCTTCCCCCAGCAGTACGACCGGCTGATCACCGGCCTACTGCGCGAGCTGTTGGCGATCGAGGGCCCCGATAAGGTCGAGCAGATCCTCGAGCGGGTCAGCCGGCGCCTCGCCGAGGAGTACGCCGACCGCATGGCCGGCAACGATGTGCCCGAGCGTCTGTCCGAGCTGCGCCGCCTGCTCGAGCAGCGCGGCGTCCCCGCCGAGGTGGCCGAGGCCGGCGACGGCATCCGCCTCTTCGCATGCCCCTTCTACGACGTCGCCCAGGACAACCCGCAGGTCTGCTCGATGGAGCGCCAGATGATCGAGTTTGTCCTCGGCGAGAAGCTGGCCCTCGAGAGCACCATCCGCGAGGGCGCCCACACCTGCCGCTTCGTGGTGCGCAGCGGCGAGATCCCGCTTACGCCCGTGCGGCGCGAGAGCTAAAGGTAGTCTGTCGGTCTGCATGTTGTGACGAGGAGTACATGAGCAACGATCTGATCATCAAGGATCTCCAGGCGAACATCGGTGAGAAAGAGATCCTGCGAGGCGTCAACCTGAGCGTCCGCGGCGGCACCATCCACGCGATCATGGGCCCCAACGGCAGCGGCAAGAGCACCCTGGCCAATATTATCGCCGGCCACCCCTCGTACGAGATCACCGGCGGCGAGATCTGGTACAAAGACCAGAATATCCTCGAGCTCGACGCCGACGAGCGCAGCAAGCTCGGCCTGTTCCTGGCCTTCCAGTACCCCGTCTCGGTGCCCGGCGTGACAGTCGCCAACTTCCTGCGCGCCGCGATCAACGCCCACCGCGCCGAGGAGGGCAAGGACCCGAAGCAGACCTCCATCCCCGTCGCCGAGTTCCGCAAGCTGCTGCGCGAGGGCATGAAGGCCCTCGAGATGGACGATAGCTTCGCCCGCCGCTACCTCAACGAGGGCTTCTCGGGCGGCGAGAAGAAGCGCCTCGAGATCCTGCAGATGACGATGCTCAAGCCGAGCATGGCCGTGATGGACGAGACCGACTCGGGCCTCGACATCGACGCCCTGCGCATCGTGGCCGAGGGCGTCAACCGCCTGGCCGGCCCCAGCATGGGCGCCCTGGTGATCACCCACTACCAGCGCCTGCTCAACTACATCAAGCCGAACTTCGTCTCGGTGATGATGGACGGCCACATCGTCCGCGACGGCGGCCCCGATCTGGCCCTCGAGCTAGAGGAGAAGGGCTACGACTGGCTGCGCGAGGAGTTGGCGGGGGCCGCATAACAATGACAAACCTGACGCTCAAAGATACCACCGCCGACGTGATCGTCGAGCGCTCGCGGGCCGCCGGCGAGCCGGGCTGGCTGGCCGAGCGCCGCCGCGACGCCTGGACGCTGTTCGCCCAATCGGGCCCGCCCCAGTGGCGCCGCACCGACCTCAGCGGCCTTGTCCCCGATGAGCTGGGGCCTACCGATACCACCGCCGTCGAGCTGATCTGGGACACGGCCCTCGCCGCGCAGGGCGTGGTCTTTAGGCCGATACGCCAGGCCCTCGCCAGCCACGAGGAGCTGATCAAGGCCTATCTGGACACGGCCGTGGCCCCGCTCGAGCATAAGTTCAGCGCGCTGCGGGCCGCCCTCTGGCACGATGGCGTCTTCCTCTATGTGCCCAAGAATGTGGCCGCCGACACGCCGCTGCACGTGCGCTACGGCCTGTCGGCCGGCGAGCGGACCACCTTCCCGCGCACGCTGGTGATCGCCGAGGCCAACAGCAGCCTGACCCTGATCGAGGAGTTCACCTCCGCCGACCAGCCGGCGGCGGCCCTGGCCGCGCCGATCAGCGAGATCTTCGCCGGCCCTGGCAGCAGCGTGCGCTTCATCAGCGCCCAGCGCTGGGGCGAGGGCGTCTACCACATCGGCGGCCAGAAGATCGTGCTCGACCAGGACGCCAGCGCCGAGTGGACAAGCATCGCCCTGGGCGGCAAGGTCCAGCACATCGAGGCCGAGGCGACGCTCAAGGGCAACGGCTCGCGCGTAAACTGGATCGGCGCCACCTTCGCCAACCACAGCCAGGTGCTGGTCACCGCGCCCTGGCTGCGCCACATCGGCCATAGCGCCGAGAGCTTCATGCAGTTCAAGACGGTGGTCAACGACACCAGCTACAGCGTCTTCGATGGCATGATCAAGATCGAGCACGAGTCGGCCGCCACCAGCACCCGCCTCGAAGAGCACGCCCTGCACCTGAGCCCGAAGGCGCGCAACGACTCGATCCCGGGCCTGAAGATCGACACCAACAGCGTGCTCAAGGGCGGCCACGCCTCGACCAGCGGCGACCTGGACGACGAGCAGCTGTTCTACATGCAGGCCCGCGGGATCGCGAAGGACGAGGCCAGGCGCATGATCGTGATGGGCTTCTTCAGCCCCGCCCTCGACAGCATCCCCCTCGAGGGGCTGCGCGGGGAGCTCGAGGCGATTATCGAAGGCAAGATCTAGCTTGCCTTGAGCAGCTGTATGTCACCACTCACCCAATTCGACGTACTCGCCCTCCGGCGCGAGTTCCCCATCCTCCAGCAGGAGGTGAATGGGCACCGGCTGGCCTTCCTCGACAGCGGGGCCTCGTCGCAGAAGCCGCGCGTGGTGATCGATTGCCTCGAGGACTACTACCGCCGCTTTAACGCCAACGTCCACCGCGGCGTCTACAAGCTCAGCGAGGAGGCCACCTTCGCCTTCGAGCGGGCCCGCGGCAAGGTGGCGCGCTTCGTCGGCGCGGCCAGCCACCGCGAGATCGTCTTCGTGCGCAACACGACCGAGGCGATCAACCTGGTGGCCTACAGCTGGGGCGGCGCCAACCTCGGGCCCGGCGACCGCATCCTGCTCACCCTGATGGAGCACCACTCGAACATCGTGCCCTGGCAGATGCTCGCCGAGCGCACCGGCGCCCACCTCGACTATATCGGCCTCGACGGCGAGGGGCGTCTGGCGCTTGAGGAGCTGGACACCAAGCTCAGCGAGCGAACGAAGCTCGTCGCCCTGACCCAGCAGTCCAACGTGCTCGGCACGATCAACCCGGTGCGGCTGATCGCCGAGCGGGCCCACGCCGTCGGCGCGAAGGTGCTGGTGGACGGGGCCCAGAGCGTGCCGCATATGCCGGTGGCCGTGAAAGAGCTGGGCTGTGACTTCCTGGCCTTCAGCGGCCACAAGATGTGCGGGCCGACCGGGATCGGGGTGCTGTGGGCAAAGCGCGAGCTGCTCGAGGCGATGCCGCCCTTCCTCGGCGGCGGCTCGATGATCAAGCTGGTCGAGCTCGACCACAGCACCTACGCCGATGTGCCCACGCGCTTCGAGGCCGGCACGCCCGCCATCGGCGAGGCGATCGCCCTTGGCGAGGCGATCGACTTCCTGAGCGGGGTGGGCATGGCGGCCATCCACCACTACGAGTGCGAGCTGCTGGCCTACGCCCTCGACCGACTGTCCGAGGTCGGCGGGCTGACAATCTACGGGCCGTCCACGCCCGTGGAGCGAGGCGCCGCGATCAGCTTCACCCTTGACGGGGTGCACCCGCACGATGTGGCCGCCATCCTCGACAGCGAGGGTGTGGCCGTGCGGGCCGGACACCACTGCACACAGCCCCTGCACCACCACCTCGACGTGCCGGCCACCACCAGGGCCAGCTTCTATATCTACAACCTCGCCGAGGAGGTGGACCGCCTGGCGGTTGGGCTTGAGAAGGCCAGGAAGCTCTTCGCATAACTCGGCTCCGTGGGAGGTCTGGAGGGCCTGGCCCTCCAGAAAGCCTCTTTAGTTTCCGGGCCGTAGGAACATCATCATGGATGATATCTACCAGCAGCAGATCCTCGAGCACGCCAAGTACCCGCACAACTTCGGCACCCTCGAGGGGGCCACAGTCTCGCACGAGGAGCTCAACCCGCTCTGCGGCGACAAGGTACGGATCGACCTGCTGATCGCAGACGGGGTGATCGCCGACGTGCGCTTCAGCGGGCGCGGCTGCGCGATCAGCCAGGCCTCGGCCTCGCTGCTCACCGATGAGCTGAAGGGCATGCCCGTCGAGCAGGCCAAGACCTACAGCAAGGACGACCTGCTCGAGCTGATCGGCATCCCGCTGAGCAGGAACCCCACCCGGCTCAAATGCGCCCTGCTCTCGCTCAAGACCCTCAAGGCCGGGCTGTACGGCGTGGGGCACCTTCACGATGACGACGAGCTGTAAGGGCGTAGTGCCCCCCTCAAAGGAGGACAGATAATGGTCTCAGAGGCGACAAATCTCCAGTTTGACTACGCCAAGTACGGCTTCCGCAACGAGGAGAACTACCTCTTCAAGGCGCCCAAGGGCCTAAATGAGAAGGTGGTGCGCGAGCTGTCGGGCATGAAGGGCGAGCCCGAGTGGATGCTCAAGCGGCGCCTGAAGGCCCTCGAGATCTTCTACAAGAAGCCGGTGCCCCTGGCGGGCATGTGGGCCAACCCCGAGCTGGCCGAGCTGGACTACGATAAGATCCACTACTTTGTGCGCGCCGGCGAGAAGCCGCAGACCGACTGGGACGCGGTGCCCCAGGAGATCAAGAACACCTTCGAGAAGCTGGGCATCCCCGAGGCCGAGCGCAAATTCCTGGCCGGCGTCGGCGCCCAGTACGAGTCCGAGGTGGTCTACCACTCGCTGCGCGAGGAGTGGTCCAAGCTCGGCGTGATCTTCCTCGACACCGACACGGCGCTCAAAGAGCACCCGGAGTTCTTCAAGGAGTACTTCGGCACGATCATCCCGTCGGCCGATAACAAGTACGCCGCGCTGAACACGGCGGTCTGGTCGGGCGGCTCGTTCGTCTACGTGCCCAAGGGCGTGAAGGTGGACATCCCGCTGCAGGCCTACTTCCGCATCAACGCCGAGAACATGGGCCAGTTCGAGCGCACGCTGATCGTGGTCGACGAGGGCGCCGAGGCCCACTACATCGAGGGCTGCACCGCGCCGATCTACTCGACCAACTCGCTGCACTCGGCGGTGGTCGAGATCGTGGTCAAGAAGGGCGGCAAGTTCCGCTACACCACCATCCAGAACTGGGCCAACAACATCTTCAACCTGGTCACCAAGCGGGCCATGGCCTATGAAGAGGCCAGCATGGAGTGGGTGGACGGCAACATTGGCTCGAAGCTGACCATGAAGTACCCCTCGGTCTACCTGATGGGCCGCAAGGCCCGCGGCGAGGTGCTGAGCGTGGCCTACGCGGGCAAGGGCCAGCACCAGGACGCCGGGGCCAAGATGATCCACGTCGCCCCCGAGACGACGAGCCGGATCACCAATAAGTCGGTGAGCAAGGACGGCGGCAAGACCACCTACCGCGGCCTGGCCAAGGTGGCCCCCGGGGCCTACGGGGCGAAAGTCAATGTCAACTGCGACGCCCTGATCCTCGACGAGCGCTCGGCCTCGGACACCATCCCGTTCATCGAGATCGAGGAGGAGCACTGCACCCTGGCCCACGAGGCCACGGTGGGCCGCATCGGCGCCGAGCAGCTCTTCTACCTGATGAGCCGCGGCCTCAAGGAGGCGGACGCGATGTCGATGATCGTGCTGGGCTTTATGGAGCCCTTCACGCGCGAGCTGCCGATGGAGTACGCCGTCGAGCTCAACCGCCTCATCCAGATGGAGATGGAAGGATCCGTCGGGTAGCTGGCCCTCAACCCC